>CAKRKX010000019.1 GCA_934358675.1 uncultured Agathobacter sp.
GTTGTGAAGAAGGATGCGACAGGCGAAGTGACAGAAGCAAAAGCCGAGATAGAAGCGGTTGCCGCTGCAGGAAAGAACGGTAAGGCAAAGACAACGCTTAATGCGGACGCCGCAGAACAGATGATTCAGGCAGCAGGGACAGAGGATGTTACGATAAAACAGACCGTAAGGGATGATAAGGGTAATACTTTGTATACGGTTGAAACAGATGCGAAAAACCTTGAGGCAGGCAGGAAACTTACCCTTGTTGAAATTAAGGATGGTAAGCAGATACTGGTTGCAAAGTCGGCAAAGGTTGACACAAACGGAAACTTTACCATTCGGGCTCAAAAGGGTGAGTATCAGCTTCTGAACGAAACCCAGATGAAGACCTTGCGCAAGCAGATCCTTGCAACGGTAAAACCGGCAAATAAATCCGTGACGATCAAAACCGGCAAAAAGGCAGCCATTTCGCTTAGCAAGAAGCTGGATAAGGCAAATGTTGCAAAAATCACATATCGTTCAACAAAGAAATCGGTTGTAACCATAACTAAGAATGGAAAGGCAACCGGAATGAAAAAGGGAACTGCCGTTATTGAAATCACGGTTGTGTTGAATGACGGAACAAAGAAAGTGATAAAGACAAAGGTAACGGTTAAGAACAAACAATAAGTAGCAGCAGGAGGCAGTATCAATGAAAAATAGAGTGAAAAGAGTGGGCGCGGTTGCACTGGTAGCGATACTTGCATTCGGTGTTGGTGCAACACCGGCACAGGCAGCAACAAGTAAGGCTTTGAACGCACCGGTTTCTTTTGCTGGAAAAGGCTGGGAGGATTTCGGAAAAACGCGTACGCTTATGTATGTCGGGGGAGACAGTGAGGCAGTGGCTTTTACCGAGAATTATTCCGTAAGCTATAAGCTGTATATTCCAAAGAATGTGGTTTCCAGTATGCTAAAGTCCGGCACAGGTGCGATGGACACCTATCCGAGTCTTGATCTGATGGATGACAGCAACGAATGGAATTATTTAGGTTCGGTGTTTAATCAGATTTCACTGACTCTGGCTTGCGGACCTGCGAAGGGCGAGCCTGCGCTGTTGGCATACGATACCATCAAGGAAGAAAATGTTTCGGCAAAGAAGTACGCTTCCCTTTCCCAAAAGGGCGATTATTATCTGTTAAATGTCAAGAATCTTCCGATGAAAACGGTTCTGTATGATTCAAAGACCGATTCGGATGTGGCGATTGATACGTCAAAAAAGGGTCGGTTTAATGTTGCAATCAGCGTTGCGGGTATCAGCTTTAAGGCGAAAAGTTCCGTGTATGTCGATGACGTGGTTGTTAAGACAGGAGATACAACACTCCTTTCCCAGAACTTTGAAGGTGAGACGGGATGGCTTGCGTATAATCTGAACGAGCAGAGCAAAGATACCGAAACTAAGGTACAGAACTTTTCAACGGATATTTTAAAGCTTTCTAAAAGTTCCGTATCCGTGAAAAAGGGCAAAACCGTCACCGTGAAAGCAACGACTTCGCCGAAGGCAACTGTAACTTACAAGCCAGCAAACAAAAAGATTGCAACCGTTACTGCAAAGGGTGTGATCAAAGGCGTGAAAGCCGGTAAGACGACCATTACCGTGAAAGCAAACGGAATCAGCAAGAAGATTACGGTAACGGTAAAATAGCATAAAATCAATCAAAAACAAAAAGGCGGGTCATGTGTGTCGACCTGCCTTTTTGTTTCGTTAAGGGATACATATAAAAAGTGACTGTCCTGTTTAATTGAGCAATTCTTCGCCAATCTCTTCGAGAAGTGCATTCGTTTCTTCTAAAGTCATCTCATGTTCCAAAGCAAAAATGATCGCTGCATCGAAACGGTTTCTGGGATAGAGCTGTGCGCGTTGCGCAATGGAAAGCATTCTCTGTGTCTCTTCCAAAGGAAGTTTTAAAAAGATTGCGATTCGAAGCAGAAAATTGCGCGTCGGATTGCGCCGCCCACCCAGAATCTGATAGGTATAAGAACGATCCATGTTCAGATTGATAATGATATCCTTGGGCTGAAGATCGTGAGAAGTGAGCAAATTGCTGAGATAATCGCCAATTCCGATCTTGTCAAAATTGTCTTCCTTTTTAAATTCATCAATATTTAATTCTCGAATCTGCTTAAGTAAATCCTCTGTTAATTTCATAACCATTCCTCAATTGTGCTACCGGTGATTTATTATATGACTATATAATAATGATTGTAACATAAGCAAAATAACCGTTGGTGTGCAAAAATGCAGACTTCTTAATTCTGTTCATAGGCACGGACAAATCCGTCCTGATTGTCGATGGCAAGCAAAACGTTGTCAAGCAGATCACTCAGACAGAAATTGTAGTCGATTTCATCCACAGCATCCTTTTTGGCATGAGCGTATTTGTAAATACAACTGGTGTCAGCATCGCTGGTGCGATAGATAACGATGCGCAGCAGCGACAGGATTTCATTTTGATAATTACTGTAGGAACCGATCGTGTTTTTCAGGCGTGCATCGCGATATACAAGGCTTTGCCGGATATGATCCACCGCCGAGCAGTTAAGTACATAATCCGGAAGAGAGTCATAGTTGGCGTAATCCTCAGGAGGATTGCGGGTCAGTTCCGGTTCCGCATACAGCTTCGGAATCAATGTTTCCAAAGCCTCTCCGAGCGCATCTGCGTCGTTGTTGTAGACGGCGAGAAGCAGGGTATCGACATCATCCTGAAAATCAAACAGATTTAATGGCTGTGATCCTGCACGATCGACGATGGATGCATCGGAATCGACGGTTGCATCTGTAGCTGGTGTGCCGGAAGGATCGGTCTGGGTATCGGGTAAGGCGTTTTTGGATGGTTGATCAACGGTTGTTTGATCTGCACCCGGGGTGGAAGCGGTCGGTACAAGAAATTTCTGCGAGCAGATGACACCGACTCCGGAGCCGACTGCCGAACCGATGAGAAGTCCGATCAACAGCAGTGTTAAGCCATGCTTTTTCGTGAAAGCAGTCGGCTTTTTATTCCACTTTTCCTGCAATGCGCACAGTGCCTGCTGAAATTCTTTTACGCTGCGGTATCTTTGATCCGGTTCAAAGGCCGTCGCTTTGTGAAGAATCGCGGATAATTCGGTGGAGATCTGTGAATCATCATTCTCCGAAGCGTTCAGCAGCGAGAGAAAGGTCTTGCCAAGACCGTACACATCCGTGCGGACATCGCTCTGGCGGAAACCGAACTGTTCCGGTGCCGCATTGCCGTAAGTTCCGGCAAAAACCGTATCGCGGGATTTTTCCGGTGTGAATTCATGCCCGGCGTCTACGTCTATGAGTATAAGATGGTGTGTATCGGTGGAATAGATAAAGTTCTCCCCTTTGATGTCGCGATGGATGATCGGCGGGTGAAGCGCATGAAGTTTTCCGATGATCGTGCAGCACTCGGTCAAAAGGGGCAGTAACGCCTTTTCAAAGTCATTTTCCGACGGATGGGCTTCACATAATTGTTCTGCGTGATCACAAAGCGGAATGCCCCGGACATAGCGGCGGAGCAGATAGGCTGCGCCGTCCTCTTCGAAGAAATCCACCGCTTCCGGGAAGTGGGATGACACAAGCTGATTTAACACGTCGTATTCCCGGCGAAGAGAATCGCGCAGGATTCCGCTTGAACTTTTCAGAATAAACAGATTGCCGGACGCGTCGCAAAGCTGATAGATCTTCTTGTCGTCCGTGTCTTTGAAAATGCTTGAGACTGTATAATGTTCTGTAAGTCGTTGCGGGAGTGCCACATCGGACATTATGTGTTCGAATTCATGGATAAATTGTGCACTTTTCGTATCTGGCATAACGTCTCCTTTGCATATTTTTTGCTTTTTATCTGCTCATATTTTACAACGAAATACTATTTTGTTCAACGCCGTCCGCACCAAGAAAAGCAAAGTTAGTTTCATAAAACTTATCTTGGAAAAGGCAGGAAAAAATGATATGATACTGATAAGAAAGGAGTGCTTTTAAACATGAATGAAATCATTAAAGCAATGGAAGAGCGTAGAAGCATCCGCAAGTTTAAACCAGAGATGCCGAAGAAAGAAGATTTGCAGCAGATCGTGGAAGCCGGTCTGTACGCTGCCAACGGCATGGGAAGACAGGCAACGATCACGGTTGCGGTCACGAACAAGGAACTGCGCGATAGATTATCAGCGGTCAATTGCAAGATCGGCGGCTGGGATGAGGGCATTGATCCGTTTTACGGAGCACCGGCAATTCTGATCGTTCTTGCGGAGAAAGATTGGAGAAATCGTGTATATGACGGAAGTCTTGTGATGGGCAACATGATGCTTGCCGCTCATTCACTCGGACTTGGAAGCATCTGGATCCATAGAGCGAAGGAAGAATTTGAGATGCCGGAGTATCAGCAGCTTTTGAAGGAACTCGGTGTTGAAGGCGAGTGGGAAGGTATCGGACATTGTGCGGTCGGATACATCGACGGTGAGATGCCGAAGGCTGCCGAGCGCAAGCCAAACCGGGTATTCTGGGTAGAATAAGATTAAGGAAGATGGAGGATAAAAAGATGGCAATTCAGTCAATTGATGCAGAAGACGATCAGTTCGCATATCGCTATGATACGCAGCTTCTGATTGATAAGAGAGACAAGGATCTCGATGAGGATGAGATCGCCGATTACATCACTGATCATTTTGAGGGCAACAGCCTGATCGCTGCGGGAGATGAGGATCTGGTTAAGATTCATTTCCATACCAACGAGCCGTGGAAGATTCTGGAGTATTGCAACTCCGTTGGTGAGATCTATGACATCGTTGTGGAAGATATGATCCGTCAGGCGGACGGAAAGCAGGGTTAATGAAAGAATATTAACGAATAGGAAAGAAAAATGCCTCTTGGTTTAACAACAATTCAATTGTGCAGGACGCGATTTATTGCTATGATTAGGGATGTTGACAAAGGCAAAGATGAATAGTATTGTATAAAACAAAGAGAATATGATAGTAATGAGCATAGTTGTTTTTGAGGTCGGAAATGGTTCCCGACGCACTTTTCGGAGTACCTGAGATGATGGATACACCGCCCATCCAAAAATGACTATGCTTTTATTATGTATAAACAAATAAATAAAAAAATAGCAGATACAAAATGCCTATTTTATGGTGCATTCCACGTTGCGATTACACCGTTTATGGTGTATAATACACGTTATGACAAAAAAGGAGAGAACATTGCAATGGATAATCATACAAATTTAAATACAACCGTTGAAGTACATCAAAGATGTACTTCAGTCAGAACCAGATTTGCACCAAGTCCGACAGGAAGAATGCATGTAGGAAATCTTCGTACCGCATTATATGCGTACCTCATCACGAAGCATGAGGGCGGTGATTTCATCTTAAGAATAGAAGATACCGATCAGGAGCGTTACGTGGAGGGCGCGGTCGATATCATTTACCGCACACTGGCTGAGACTGGTCTCATCCATGATGAGGGACCGGACAAGGACGGCGGATGCGGTCCGTATGTACAGAGTGAGCGTCAGGCACAGGGAATCTACTTAGAGTATGCCAAGAAGCTTATTGAAAAAGGCGAAGCATATTACTGTTTCTGCGACAAGGAGCGCCTTGAGAGCTTAAAGACAACCGTAGCGGGAAAAGAGATCTCCATCTATGACAAGCATTGTCTGCATCTGTCTAAGGAAGAAGTAGAGGAGAAGCTTGCATCCGGAATTCCGTATGTTATCCGTCAGAACAACCCGACAGAGGGAACAACGACTTTCGAGGATGAAATCTATGGAGATATCACCGTTGATAATGCGGAACTGGACGATATGATCCTGATCAAGTCCGATGGATATCCGACCTACAATTTTGCGAACGTTGTGGACGACCATCTTATGGGAATTACACATGTTGTGCGCGGTAACGAGTATCTGTCATCTGCACCGAAGTACAACCGTCTCTATGAGGCATTCGGATGGGAGGTGCCGGTATACATTCACTGTCCGCTCATTACTGACGAGAATCACCAGAAGCTTTCCAAGAGATGCGGACATTCTTCGTTTGAGGATCTTGTTGAGCAGGGCTTTTTGACGGAAGCAATCGTAAACTTCGTCGCATTGCTCGGATGGAGCCCGGCAGACAACCAGGAGATCATGTCCCTCGACGAGCTGGTTGCAAAATTCGATTATCATCATATGAGCAAGTCGCCTGCAGTCTTCGATTATACGAAGCTGAAGTGGATGAACGGCGAGTATATTAAGAAGATGGATTTTGATGCCTTTTACGAGAAGGCGCTTCCGTATATCAAGGAAGTGATCACAAAGGATTACGATCTTAAGAAGATCGCAAAGATGGTACAGACACGTATCGAAATCTTTCCGGATATCCGCGAGCACATTGATTTCTTCGAGGAACTGCCGGAGTATGACACAAGCATGTACACACACAAGAAGATGAAGACCAATGCCGAGACTTCACTTGAAGTATTGACAGAGGTTCTTCCGATTCTTGAGAAGCAGGACGATTACAGCAATGATGCACTGTATGCAACGCTCCTTAAGTATGTGGAGGAGAAGGGTTGCAAGAACGGATATGTTATGTGGCCGATCCGTACCGCAGTATCTGGCAAGCAGATGACACCGGGCGGTGCAACCGAGCTGATGGAAGTCCTTGGCAAGGAAGAGTCCTTAAATCGTATCCGCAAGGGAATCGAGCTTCTGACCGCAGCACAGGCATAGTATTCGGTGTGCTATGATCGCAGCGCAAAATCAGAAGATGTGGCAATGCGGGCACAACAAATCAGATAAGACAGAGGTACTATGAATTACAGCAAATCACAGCAGGAGGCCATCCGACACAAGGATGGCCCGATGCTTGTTCTTGCGGGACCCGGATCGGGCAAGACCGCAGTTATCACCCAGCGAACCATCAATTTAATCGAGCAGCATCATGTGAAGCCGTCCAATATTCTGGTTATCACATTTACCCGCGCAGCGGCGCAGGAGATGAAACAGCGTTTTCTTGCGGCAACCGGGACAGACCGGACACAGGTGACGTTTGGAACATTCCACGCCATCTTTTTTATGGTGCTTAAATATGCGTATCATTTTGAGAGCAGTAACATTGTCACGGATGAGCAGCGCTATCAGTTTATGCGGGAAATCCTGTCATATCATCACTTGGAATATCAGGATGAGAACGAGTTTATCAGTGATCTGTTTGCAGACATCAGCCGTGTGAAGAATGAACGGATTCCGCTGGATCACTTTTATTCCAGCCACTGTGGGGAAGAGGTATTCCGCAAGATCTATCAGGCATACACGAGGCGGCTTTCGCAGAACCGCCTGATCGATTTTGACGATATGTTGACTTACACTTACGAATTGTTTTCTCAGCGGAAGGACATTCTCTCGGCATGGCAGAGGCGCTATCCGTATATTCTCGTGGATGAGTTTCAGGATATCAATCAGATCCAGTACGATATTGTGAGGATGATGGCGCAGCCGGCGAACAATCTGTTTGTTGTGGGGGATGATGACCAGTCGATCTATCGTTTCCGCGGCTCCAAGCCGGAGATCATGCTCTCGTTTCAGAAGGTGTATCCGGATGCCAAGGTTGTGACACTTGAACAGAATTACCGCTGCACACCGGCGATCGTTGCGGCGGCGGGCAATCTGATCGCGCATAATCAGAAACGATTTGATAAAAAGATCCGGGCCAAGAAGATGGAAGGTGAGCCGGTACGCTTTTTCCAGTTTGAGGAGCAGAGGCAGGAAAATCAGTTTATTATCGAGGAGATTGCAAAGGCGAAGCGGGAAGGGGTGCCGCTTTCCGGGATTGCGGTATTGTTCCGGACGAATCTGCAACCAAGGCTTTTAATGGAGCAGATGATGTCGGCAAATCTGGCTTTTACGACAAGGGATAAGATCCCGAATATCTATGAGCACTGGATCGCAAAGGATTTTCTGACCTATATACGGATCGCGCAGGGAAGCACGAAGCGCGCGGATTTCCTGACGATCATGAACAAGCCGAACCGTTACATCGGGCGTAACAGTCTGTGTGAGCCGGAGGTGGCGTTTGACGAGTGGATGAAGATGTATGATGAACAGCCGTGGATCGCGGAGCGTATCGAGAAACTGTGGCATGACACGCGGATCTTAAATACGCTCAGTCCGTACGCAGCGATCAATTTTATCCGGCGCGGTATCGAGTACGATGATTATATCGCGGATTACGCCGAGTACCGCAATATCAATAAGGAAGATCTCTACGAGGTGGCGGATGAGATCCAGAGCAGTGCGAAGGGATATAAGACGCTCGAAGAGTGGTTTACGCATATTGAAGATTACAAGAAGGAACTGGAACTTCTCGCGAAGAAACGGGCAGATATGGGGGAGGCGGTCACGCTTGCGACACTTCACAGCGCGAAGGGACTCGAGTTTGAACGTGTGTATCTGATCGATGTCAACGAGGGGATGACTCCGTACAAGAAAGCGGTGCTCGAGCCGGATATTGAGGAAGAACGACGCCTTTTTTATGTGGGAATGACGCGTGCAAAAGAGAAACTGACGCTTTGTTCGGTGAAGAAGATAAGAAACAAAGAAGTGGAGATTTCAAGATTCCTGCGGGAAGCAGGAGCGCAGATTGAAGCGGAACAAACGAAGAGGGCATGAGTAAAATAAAGTGTGCGCTTGCCGCACACTTTCGCGCGCGAGCGGTATGCTCAGCATAAATTTCTTCTCCGCGAGCTTCGCATCCCCACGGAGCGTTTTTATTCATAGGAAGGAATTTCCTATGAATAAAAAAGCGCTGGGAGCTGTAAACTCTCAGCGCTTTTACTACATCTTATTCGTCGTCGTCCATGGTATCGAACATGTTATCATCTAAGAATTCATCGAATTTGTCGGCTGCGATCTCATATTCCTCGTCGCCCTCGATCGGATCGATGCTCGGAAGTCCTTCCTCGTCCTCAGAGTAGCGGTACAGGTATACGTCGCCTGTCTCGTTTCCCTTCTCATCCTGCGGCATCAAAGCGATATAATCGCGTCCGCCTGCCTCGAAAATGGTAAGGATGGAGCATTCTACTTCGCCTTCATCTAATTCTAATGTAACACGGATATCGTCTGCCTCTTCCGGAGTAACCGGTGTTGCCTTCTCGTTATTTGCCATAATGACCCCTTTCTGAATCGATTTCATTGTTGTTTTGTTTCATTATATAGAGTCCACAATGGCTTGTCAATGAATGCGGAATGAAAAAGATAAGACCATGGAGTATACAAAGACACCAAAAAAAGGTATAATTTATAAATGAGACTTAAGACAGCATAGATATGGCGGTAGAGAATGGATTTTAAGATAAAAGAGGGAAATTACGAAAAGCAGGGAGTACAACAGCAGGGAAAATGGACCATTTTCACCTTTGAGGGGGAAAAGGAAGACGATTGCAGAGTTGTACTTTTAAATATAAATAAAGACGTTGTGCAGGAGATTGCGGTTCCGAAGGGATATTGTATGGGATCGCTGCGCTCGATCGCGGTGGAAAACCTAAAGACGGAGGAACTTCTGTATGTGTACGAGGTGAACGGCAAACGTGTACTCGATCCGTACGCATATCGCATTGTCGGCAGAGAAATCTGGAATGATGAGAAGCGTATGCCGAATGCGGTATACGGGGCTTTTGCGCCGGCTCACTTTGCATGGGGAGACGATTGTGCTCCGGAAGTCGACCGTGCACGGATGACCATGTACAAGCTGCATGTGCGCGGTTTTTCGATGGATGCAAAAAGAAGCGGTAATAACGGAACGTTTGCGGCGGTCGCTGCCAGAATTCCGTATCTGAGGGAACTCGGTGTGACGACGGTGGAACTGATGCCGGTGTATGAGTTTGAGGAACGCATTTTCCCGGAGGAGAAGGTACTGCCGGATTACATTCCGTGGGAGGCACAAAAGGAGGACATGATCGCTCCGCCGAAAGAGACGAATGTGCTTCCGAAGCTGAATTTCTGGGGATATACGAAGGGGGATTACTTTGCGGTCAAATCTTCTTATGCGAAGAATCCGGATAAGGCATCACAGGAATACAAGACGCTGATAAAGAAGCTGCATGGAAACGGAATGGAGTGTGTGATGGAGTTCTTTTTCCCGGAGGGAACCGATCAGAATCTGATCCTTACGGCGCTTCGATTCTGGGTGATGGAGTACCATGTGGACGGCTTTCATCTGCTCGGCGAGAATCTGCCGATGACGGCGATCGCGCAGGACAAGCGTCTCAGCAGAACGAAGATCTTCTATACGGATTTCGGCGAGGCGGGGGATGTGCCGCGCAATTACCACAATCTGTATGTGTACAAGGATGAATACCAGTATCCGGCGCGCAAGATGCTCAACCATTTCGGATACGATCTTGATGAGTTTATCGATCAGCAGCGCAAGCAGGGAAGCGAGCTTGGTTTTGTCAATTATATTTCGGATAACAACGGATTTACGCTCGCGGATCTGTTTATGTATAATGAGCGCCATAATGAGGAGAACGGTGAGAACAACTGTGACGGAAATGCCTGGAATTTCAGCAACAATTACGGTGTGGAAGGACCTACGGCAAAGCGTTATATCAATCGTTTACGCAGACAGCAGTGGCGCAACGCGATACTGATGCTTTATATGGCACAGGGGGTACCGCTTCTGTGGAGCGGCGATGAGTTCGGCAATTCGCAGGCTGGCAATAACAATGCTTATTGTCAGGACAATCCGATCGGATGGATCAACTGGAAGACGGAAGGCACGCACCGGGATCAGAAGAAGTTTGTCGAGGCTGTGGCACAGTTTCGAAGAGAACACCCGATCCTGTCGTATCCGATGCCGTTTCAGTTCTGTGATTATAAGGCATTGGGCTGCCCGGATCTGTCTTTCCACGGGGAAAATGCATGGATGGTGCGTCCGCAGAATGGCGGACTGGCGCTTGGCATGTTATACTGTGGGGCATATTCACAGGACGAAGCACATCAGGAAGATGTGTATGTGGCTTACAATTTTTCCTCTTCGTCGACAGTTCTGGCATTGCCAAAGGTGGGAAAGCACAGGCAGTGGTATCTGATGATCGACAGCTCGGATGAGAAGGTGCCGTATCTTGCTGAACCCAAATTGTGGGAGGAAGGCAGTATCCTTTTGCCGCCGCTTACGATCCGCGTGCTGGCAGGAAAAGGGAGGCCGCATCACAAAAAGAAAGCGGCAGGTAAGAAAGAACAAGGCAGGGACAAGTAAGACATGGGTAATGCATGGAAACATTTTGTGACGATTACAAGACATAAGAATCTGGTTATGGCAGGTTGTTTTAAGGTGGGACTCTATAAACAGGGGCTGCTTCATGATCTGTCGAAATATTCACCGACGGAGTTTCTCGTTGGCTGTAAATACTATCAGGGAACGATGAGCCCGAACAATGCGGAGCGAAAGGATCGTGGCTATTCCTCGGCGTGGCTGCACCACAAGGGCCGCAATAAGCATCATCTGGAATACTGGATCGATTACGCGGTAGGAGATCAGAATTCCGGCAAAGTGCACGGCGGTATGGCAGGCATGAAGATGCCGCTCAAGTATGTGGTGGAGATGTTTATCGACCGTGTGAGCGCATCGAAAAACTACCAAAAGGAGAAGTATACGGACCGCAGTCCGCTCGAGTATTTTGAGCACGGAAAGGATCATTATCTGATCCACGAGGATACGGAAGCGATGCTTCTTTATCTGCTTACGATGCTTGCGGTGCGTGGGGAGAAAGAGACATTTGCTTTTGTCAAAAACGAGGTGTTAAAAGGCAAAGTTCCATATGAAAAGAATGAACTGGATCAAAGGATCAAGGCGCTGTAGTTACAGCGTCTTGTACGTTTTTACAGGGGAAAAGCACGAGATTTTGTGTCCTCTCATAGAATATAGAAAGCGATGTGAAAAGGTGCTGCGTGAAAACATTTTTGGTTCCACTGTCACCGGAAGAGGAAGCGGACTGTCTGAAGCGATGGCAAAGCGGCGAGCAGGCGGCGAAGGAAGAACTGATTCTGCACAATATGCGCCTTGTAGCTCATGTAGCAAAAAAGTATGCAAGTTCAGGGGAGGATGCGGAAGATCTGATCTCCATCGGGACGATCGGGCTTCTTAAGGCAGCGGACAGTTTCAAGCCGGACTACGGAAGCAGGTTTGCAACGTACGCGATCCGATGCATTGATAATGAAATGCTGATGCATTTTCGCAGTAAAAAGAAGATGAGGGGCGAAGTCTCTTTGTTTGAACCGATCGGTGTCGACAAGGAAGGAAACCAGATCCAGCTTGTTGATGTGCTTGAGTATCATGATATCAATGTGGTGGATGATGTGCAGAAAAGGGAGCAGATCGAGCAGATCAAGAGAAATATCCGGCAGGTCTTAAACGACAGAGAATATTGCATTATCTGTAAACGGTACGGTCTGTTTGGGGAGAAAGAATGCACACAGAGGGAGATTTCGACCGGACTTGGCATCTCGCGATCGTATGTGTCACGCATTGAGAAGAAAGCGCTCGACAAGCTGAAAAATTTTGTGGAAAGTTCATAAAAATTTTAGATGAAAAAAGATGGATTCTGTGCTATGATGAATGCATCTTTTTTTCATGCATGAATCAATGCGCATTCCCTGACAGTTGGAATGAGGTGAATATGTACAGTACAGTTATGACTTCCATGCTTTGCGGCATCCATGCGATACCGATCCGGGTGGAAGTAGATATCAGCACCGGACTGCCTGCTTTTGAGATGGTGGGCTATTTGTCGTCCGAAGTGCGTGAGGCGAAGGAGCGCGTGCGCACAGCGCTTCATAATTGCGGTGTCTCCCTTCCGGCAAAACGCATTACGATCAACCTGTCGCCGGGCAATATAAGAAAGGTTGGAACCGGATTTGATCTGGCGATCGCGGTGGCGCTTCTCAGTGCGATGGGCGTATTAGAGGAGGGCGCAAGCGACGGAAGTGTGTTTGTCGGAGAACTGAATTTAAACGGTCAGATTTTGCCGGTGAACGGAATCCTGCCGGTTGTTTCGGATGGGATTGCAGAAGGTGTTTGGGATGGAGTCGAAGATTGCACACCGGAGCGTATGGGGGCTGATAAAAAACCACGGTTTCTTGTTCCGATGGGAAATCTTGCGGAAGGGCAGCTTGTGAAAGAGGCAAGTGTATTTGGCTTTTCTTCTTTGGATGCGGTGATCGCATTCCTGCGCGACGGAACCTATGAGAATGTCAATCTGATAAATCATGTGGAGACGGAGGTCTCCGATGTGGATTTTGCGGAGGTGAACGGGCAACCGTATCTGCGACGTGCCGCGGAAGTGGCGGCATCCGGAATGCACAATCTACTTATGGTGGGTCCGCCCGGGGCCGGCAAGACGATGATCTCCGAACGTCTGGCCACGATCCTGCCGCCGCTTACGGAGGAGGAAAAACTGGAGTTGTCGAAGATCTACAGTGTTTGTGGCATGTTAAACAACCGGAATGCACTGCTCGAACGGCGGCCGTTTCGCAGTCCGCATCATACAGTGACGAGAGCGGGAATGACCGGAGGAGGGAAAGCGCCGCGGCCGGGAGAAATCTCGCTTGCACACCATGGGGTATTGTTTCTGGACGAGCTGACCGAGTTTGACAAAGCAACATTGGAAATCTTACGACAGCCGCTTGAGGAGAAACAGATCCATCTGACGCGTGCGTTGACAAGTGTGTGCTATCCGGCGGATTTTCTGCTTCTGGCTTCAATGAATCCGTGCAACTGCGGCTATTATCCGGATATGCAGAAGTGTCGCTGCTCGGCTACAACATTGCGCCGTTATGCACAGAAAGTGTCGCAGCCGCTGATCGACCGCATTGATATCTGCGTGCAGGCACCGATGGTGACCTACGCGGAACTGACCGGCAGGGGCAATAATGAGAGTTCCGCTGTGATCCAAAAACGGGTTGCAGCATGCCATCAGATTCAGCGGGATCGCTACCGGAATGAGTCGTTTCATTACAACAGCCGGATTCCGGCGGCGCGAATGGAGGAATTCTGCCCGCTCGGCAGCAAAGAACAGGCGTATATGGAAGGAATCTATCAAAAGATGTCATTGACGGCGAGAACGTATCACAAGATCCTTCGGGTGGCGCGCACGATCGCGGATTGTGAGGAGAGCAGAAAAATCAATGTCGGTCATCTCAGCGAGGCGGTGTGCTATCGGAGCATGGACGAACGTTTCTGGGGAGGTGTGTGATGTATCGGTACTGGTTTGACAACATAAAAGGCCTGACACCCCTCAAAAAGCGGATCCTATTGGATTTCTTCGGCTGTGCTGCGGATCTGTATCATGCGCCGGAGGATGTGATCGCAAAAGTGACCGGAATCGAGATCGAAGATCTCGGGGCAATCTTAGAGAGCCGGCGCAGATGGAGTTTGGAAGGGGCATGGAGCAGATTGCAGGAGCGGGGAATTTCGCTTGTGACGCTCGAGGATGAAACCTATCCCTCGAAGCTGCGGGGCATCGTTGCGCCGCCGTATGCTCTGTATTATATAGGACAGCTCCCGGATGCAACGCGTAAATCCGTTGCGATCGTCGGTGCAAGGGGAAGGAGCGCATACGGAAGTCAGGTGGCGCGTGCACTTGCCAAGAGGCTTGCACAGGTGGAGGTGGATGTCATAAGCGGGATGGCGCTCGGCATTGATACGGACGGGCATATGGGGGCTTTGGACGGCGAGGGAAGAACCTATGCGGTCCTTGGCTGCGGGGTGGATATCTGTTATCCGAGGAGCAATCGCTTTCTGTATGAACAGATTCCGAAACAGGGCGGCATCCTCTCGGAATTCGTGCCCGGAACGCAGCCGCTTCCGATGCTTTTTCCGCAGAGAAACCGGATCATCTCTGGGCTGTCGGATTATGTGGTCGTGATCGAGGCACGGCTGAAAAGCGGATCGCTCATTACCGCCGATTATGCGATGGAACAGGGAAAAGAAGTTTATGCGCTTCCCGGACGCATTACGGACGAACTCAGCCAGGGATGTAATCACCTGATTCAGCAGGGCGCAGGCGTGTTTGCAAGCGTTGAGGACTTCTTAAAAGAGATGCAGCTTTCCGGCACTTCGCCGGGCGTGCAGATGGACTTTCGGAAAAATCTTCTTGAAAAAGACGAAACGTTGGTGTATAGTTTATTCGATTTTCATCCCCTTGGTCTGGGGAGTCTGGTGGAACAGAGCCCATATACGCTTCTTGAAGTGTTAAATATCCTGGAGCGGTTGGAACAGAAGGGCTTTATCAAAGAAACCATTCCGAATTTTTACGTTAAAACGATCTGATAGACATCAAAGGAGCATTTTTCTTATGGCAAAGTATCTGGTTATTGTGGAGTCGCCTGCAAAGGTTAAGACAATTAAAAAATTCCTCGGCAAAAATTACGAGGTTATGGCATCGAACGGACATGTCCGTGATCTGCCGAAGAGTCAGCTCGGATTTTCTCCGGAGAACAATTTTGAACCGAAATACATTACGATCCGCGGAAAGGGGGAAATTCTTGCAAAGCTTCGTAAAGAAGTGAAGAAAGCTGACAAGATCTACCTCGCAACCGACCCGGACCGCGAGGGAGAGGCAATCTCCTGGCATCTGACGAAGGCGTTAAAGCTGGAGGACAAGAATGTCAGCCGAATCAGTTTCAATGAGATTACCAAGACAGCGGTGAAGGCCTCTCTTAAAAATCCGCGTGAGATCGATATGGATCTTGTGGATGCACAGCAGGCACGAAGAATGCTGGATCGAATGGTAGGTTACCGTATCAGTCCGCTTCTGTGGGCAAAGGTCAAGCGTGGTCTCAGTGCGGGTCGTGTGCAGTCGGTAGCTCTCCGTATCGTGTGTGACCGTGAGGCGGAGATCGATGCGTTTATTCCGGAAGAGTACTGGTCTCTCGAGGCAAGTCTTCTGCCGGAGGGTGAAAAGAAACCGATACTTGCCAAACTTACCGACAAGGACGGTAAGAAGATTGAGATTACATCCGAAGAACAGATGAATGCGATCCTTGCGGAAATTAAGGATCAGCCGTTTACCGTTACGGATATCAAGCGCGGCGAGCGCACGAAGAAAGCGCCGCTTCCGTTTACAACCTCCACGTTACAGCAGGAGGCATCCAAGGCGCTCAACTTCCCGATCTCCAAGACGATGCGTATCGCACAGCAGTTGTACGAAGGTGTGGACATCAAAGGTCAGGGAACTGTCGGTATCATCACTTACCTGCGTACCGATTCCGTTCGTATCTCCGATGAGGCAGATGCTGCGGCAAGAGAGTTCATCGGCGGCACATATGGTGAGCAGTATCTTTCCGCAGGAGAGGGAAGCAAGAAGAACGGGGCGAAGATCCAGGATGCGCACGAAGCCATCCGACCGACTGATATCAACCGCATTCCTTCCGAGATCAAGGAATCTTTAAGCAGGGATCAGTTCCGCCTGTATCAGCTGATCTGGAAGCGTTTCGCGGCAAGCCGTATGGCGAATGCCGTCTACGAGACGATGACAGTCAATATCGCGGCAGGTTCTTACGGATTCCGCGTATCGACATCGAAGGTTGCTTTCGACGGATTTATGCTGGCATACACTGAGGCGGATGAGGAGAAGGATACCAAGCAGGTACTCTTAAAAGATATTGATGAGAATACGAAGCTGTCTCTTGTTGAGATGGATCCGAAGCAGCATTTTACCCAGCCACCGGCGCATTTTACGGAGGCATCTCTGGTAAAGACGCTTGAGGAACTGGGTATTGGCCGTCCGAGTACCTATTCGCCGACGATCACAACAATCATCGCCAGAAGATACATTACCAAAGAAAATAAGAATTTATACGTCACCGAGATCGGAGAGGTGGTTAACTCGATCATGAAGGAGTCGTTCCCGACGATCGTGGATGAACACTTTACCGCGAATATGGAGTCGCTTCTCGACAGTGTGGCTGAAGGTGCAGTGAACTGGAAAACGGTCGTTGCCAACTTCTATCCGGATCTTGAGGCTGCGGTGCAGGCAGCGGAGAAGGATCTTGAGAAGATTACGATCGAAGATGAGGTTACGGACGAGATCTGTGAGGTCTGCGGCCGCAACATGGTCATCAAGTACGGACCACACGGAAAGTTCCTTGCATGTCCGGGATTCCCGGATTGCCGAAATACGAAGCCTTACTATGAGAAGATCGGCGTTGCCTGTCCGAAGTGCGGCAAGGATATTGTCATCAAGATGACCAAGAAGGGACGCCGCTACTATGGATGTATCGATAATCCGGAATGTGATTTCATGAGCTGGGGTCGTCCGGTAGCCAAGAAATGTCCTCGCTGTGGCGGTTATATGGTGGAAAAAGGCGCCAAACTTGCCTGCGCGGATGCACATTGCGGTTATACGGAAGCCAAGGAAGCAAAAAACGAAAAATAAAATAAATCAATTGCGCGAAAAATATTGAATTGTCAGATAAATAGTGATAAACTCATAGTTAAATCGAAACTTTTCGCCGATATATGAGCGTAGTCAGGAGGATTGCATGAGTGTACAGCTTCTGGATAAAACACGTAAAATAAACAAACTGCTTCACAATAATAATTCGTCGAAGGTTGTTTTTAACGACATCTGTGAAGTGCTGACAGGAATTCTTGATTCGAATATCCTTGTGATCAGTAAGAAAGGCAAAGTGCTTGGTTCAAGCGTCTGCAAAGGCGTGGATGAACTGCAGGAACTGATCGTGGATGTAGTGGGCGGATTTATTGATCCGGCTCTGAACGAGCGACTGCTCGGTATTTTGTCAACCAAGGAGAATGTCAATCTCGAGACTCTTGGATTCGGAGAGGAATCGCGCCGTTACCGCGCGATCATCACACCGATCGATATCGCGGGTGAACGTCTCGGTACCTTGTTTGAGTACCGGAGCGAGAAGGAGTATGACATCGATGACATTATCCTGACGGAGTACGGAACGACGGTTGTCGGACTCGAGATGATGCGTTCAGTCAATGAGGAGAGTGCGGAGGAAGCAAGAAAAGTCGCAATTGTTAAATCGGCGATCAGTACGCTTTCGTTTTCCGAGCTTGAAGCAATCACACATATTTTTGATGAGCTGGACGGCAACGAGGGTATTCTTGTTGCAAGCCGTATTGCGGATCGGGTCGGAATCACGAGGTCTGTGATCGTGAATGCACTTCGCAAGTTTGAGAGTGCCGGCGTTATTGAATCACGTTCTTCCGGAATGAAGGGAACATACATAAAGGTTGTCAATGATGTGGTGTTCGAGGAACTGGACAAGCTCAAGCGCGATAAGGCAAAATAAAAACAGAAAAATATACCATGGAATGGGGCGTTTTAAAGGGACTTATACAAGATATAGGTCCCTTTTTTGTTTACAAATTGTGCCTTTTTTTCCAAAAACACTTGTTTTTTAAAAGAAGTATACTATAATTAGTATGATAGAATAATTAGGGATACTAGATGAAGGGGGTTCTTATGCTTAGTACAAACGCTTTTGATTATGTCAATGTTTTGGACAAAGCTGCGGATGCCAGCTGGAAGCGAGAGACGGTTCTTGCCAACAATATTGCGAATGTTGACACACCCGGATATAAGAGAAAAGATCTTGATTTCGAGGGGATTTTAAAGCAGGAGCTCGGACGATGCAAACACACATCGCTCGATACCAAGATTGCAAATTTACATATGGATCATCTGAATCCTTCCGTTTATACGGATCTGTCCAATTATTCTTATCGTCTGGATGGAAACAATGTGGATATTGACAACGAGGAAGTGGAGTATGCTTCCGAGCAGATCCGTTATCAGGGAATTACTGCGGGTATTAATAACGAATTTAACCGCATGAAGTCTGTTATCAGTTAAGGAGAATAAGAGATGGGATTATTTCAGTCATTTAATATCAGCGCGTCAGGTATGACCGCGGAACGTTTCCGCACAGACATTATTGCGGAGAATATTGCCAATGTAAATACAACCTCAACGGAGAGCGGCGGTCCGTACCGACGCAAGATCGTGACGTTTCAGGAACGCGCGGTTACCCCGTTCAGCCAGGTTTTTTCCGCATCGAAGAATCCTGCACTCGGCAACGGTGTCAAGGTGACATCCGTGCGAGAGGATACAGAGACGGATTTTATCAAGGAATATGATCCTTCGAATCCGGATGCGGATGCGGACGGATATGTATCTTATCCGAATGTCAATACGGTGACCGAGATGACAAACCTGATCGATGCTCAGCGTGCTTATGAGGCGAATGCGACCGCATTTGAGGCAAGTAAGAGTATGGCACAGACCGGTCTGTCGATCGGACAGTAATTTGAAGATACACAACAGAGGGGAATTATATGGATATTAGTTCATTAGGTGGAGTTTCGTCCAGTTATCTGAATACATTCACTCCGAAGACAACGGATGTGGATACAGACAAGAACAGTTTCAGCTCGGTGCTTTCCGCAGCGATGCAGTCAATCGATGAGACGAACGATCTGCAGAATACCGCAGAGTCCGAGGAAATACGTTTTGCACTCGGAGAGGCGGATAATACGCATGATCTTTTGATCGCTGAGACAAAAGCGAATATTGCATTGCAGTATACCGTTGCCGTGCGAGACAAACTGGTTGACGGATACAAAGAAATTATGCAGATGTCTATCTAAGCGTAATTGGTAAGAGAGGAACAAAAGAATGCCGGAACAGTTACAAAAAATCATTAACCGTGTGGTGGAATGGTGGAAGAAATTTAATACAAAGCAGAAGGCTTTGATGATCAGTCTGACGAGTATCGTGATCGTTGCACTTGTGATCCTCGGTGTGGTGATGACACGACCGACGTATACGACACTTGTTGACTGTGATACGACCAAGGAAGCCAATCAGATCAAAGAACTTCTCGACGGAGACGGAAGTATTGACTATAAGGTTACGAATTCCACGCATTTTGAAGTAAATGTCAAGGATGAGAGCGTTGCAAACATGCTGCTTGGCTCGAACGATATCGCAACAGCCGGATACGATGTGTCAAAAGCAGATCTTTCATCGGTTGTGGATGGTGGATTTTCACGTACCGAGTCGGATAAACAGAAATTGAACAAAGCATATCTCGAGCAGAAACTGGAGGAGGACCTTGCTGCAAATGAGATCATCAATTCCGCAACGGTTTCTCTGGATCTCCCGACGGATGACGGTACATTGATCTCGAGAATGCAGGAGGGATCTGCAAGTGTATCGCTTGATCTGAAAGAGGATCTGGACGAAGATCAGGCTTATTCGATCGCACGTTTTGTTGCAACGCAGATCGGTAATGATTCGACACAGAATATTACGATCCTGGATCAGAGAACATCGCTCCTTCTGTATTCCGGAGCGGATCAGGATTCCGCTTCTTCTGTTGTATCGACCAATTTGGGCACAAAACAGAAGACGCAGAATATGGTCAAGGAAGAGGTCAAAGGTGTTCTTGTGAAATCCGGCATTTTCTCGGATGTGCAGGTAGGACTCAATCTGGATATGAATTTTGATTCCGTAAAGAAGAATACAACGGTTTATTCACATAACGAGGGTATGGACAACGGTGAGCTTACAAGCCGTTCGGAGTATACGGCGGACGCAACCGGAGGAATGGCCGCAACTCCGGGAACGGATTCGAACGATGATACGCCGACCTATCTGACTCAGGACGGAGAGGTTACAGAGTCTTCCGTATCGGATATCGATTCACAGTATGCGCCGAACAAGGAAGAAACCGAGACGATCAGCAACGGAGGAACGGTCGATTACACGACAAGCTCTGTGGCGGTGTCGGCAACCCGCTGGGTCGTATACGATGAGGATGAACTTAAAGCAAGCGGACAGCTTGACGGAACGACATTTGAAGAGTTTAAGGCGGCACACAGTGATCCGGTACAGGTACAGGCGGATCAGGAATATATTGATATGATCGCGAAAGCGACAGGCTTTGATGCCAACAATATTTCTTTTGTCTGCTATGAACGTCCTCAGTTTGTAGAATCCAGCAGTAAGGGAATCGGATTGACAGATATTTTACAGATCGCACTTGCAGTGCTGATCTTTGCTTTGCTCGGATATGTTGTATTCCGCAGCACAAGAAAGCAGGCCGAGGAGGAAATTGAGCCGGAGCTTTCCGTGGATGCGCTGCTTGAGTCGACCGCGTCAGCAGCGGATGAGCTGGAAAATATCGGATATTCCGAGAAATCAGAGACACGTGTTCTGATTGAAAAATTTGTAGATGAGAATCCGGATGCGGCGGCATTGTTGCTGCGCAACTGGTTAAACGAAGATTGGGAGTAAGGTATGAGCGAATCTTACACAGGAGTGCAAAAGGCGGCAATCCTTCTGATTACATTGGGACCGGAGAAGGCTGCTACAATCTTTAAGCACCTGAAAGAAGATGAAATTGAAGAACTCACCCTTGAGATTGCGAATACGAGGAGTGTATCCCCGCAGACGAAGGAAGAAGTTTTGGAGGAGTTTTACCAGGTATGTCTGGCACAACAGTATATTGCAGAGGGCGGTATCGGTTATGCGAAGGAACTTCTTGAGAAAGCACTCGGAGCTGACAAGGCACAGGGCGTTATTGCGAAACTGACGGCATCTCTTCAGGTACGTCCGTTTGAGTTTGTGCGTAAAACAGACCCGAGTCAGCTTTTAAACTTTATTCAGGATGAACATCCGCAGACGATTGCGATGATCCTGTCGTATCTGTCACCGAGTCAGGCCTCCATGGTGCTTGGCGCATTGCCGCCGGAGAAGCAGGCGGATGTTGCAAAACGTATTGCGATGATGGACCGTACATCACCGGATGTGATCAAGGAAGTGGAGCGTGTGCTGGAGCGTAAGCTTGCATCACTTGTAAATCAGGATTACACGATCGTTGGTGGTATCGATGCGATCGTTAACATTTTAAATAGTGTTGACCGTGGAACGGAGAAACACATTATGGAGTCTCTGGAGATTGAAGAGCCGGAGCTTGCAGACGAGATCAGAAAGAAGATGTTCGTGTTCGAGGATATTCTTTTGCTCGACGACCGTGCGATTCAGCGTGTGCTGCGTGATGTTGAGAACGGCGATCTTGAACTTGCGCTTAAGAATACTTCCGAGGAAGTTCAGAATGTTGTATTCAAGAACCTGTCAAAGAGACTGGCAGCTATGATCAAAGAGGATATGGATTTTATGGGCCCGGTACGAATGAAGGATGTCGAGGAAGCACAGCAGAAGATCGTTGGTGTGATCCGAAAGCTCGAGGAAGCAGGAGATATCGTAATTTCACGTGGCGGAGGAGACGATATCGTTGTCTAATTTATTGAAACAGTGTTTTGTGGTGAATTCCACAGAGGGGAACCGAATTATCAATTCCGACCGATATATGAAGGAACATATGTCAAAGGATGGCAGTATATTGCATGAGATACCTTCGGATGAGGCGGATGAACAACCGGGACAAGAGGAAGCACTTCCGTCATTCGAGGAGGAAAAGGCGAAGATTGAGCAGTTCCGTAAGGATATGATCGCCAATGCACAGACGGTGGCAAACCAGATTACTTCGATGGCACAGTCGGAGGCAAACGGAATTCTTGATGCGGCGAAGCAGAGTGCCCAGCAATTGTTTGAAGACCAGAAAAAGCTCGGTTATGAGGAAGGCAATAAACAGAGTATGCAGGAACTGGAAGCTGCCAGGGCTCAGCTTCAGCAGGAATTTGAACAGCGCAGGCAACAGCTGCAGAGTGATTACATGTCACGCATGGAACATATGGAAAGTGATATCGTGGATGCGGTTTCACAGGTGTTTGAAAAAGTATTCCAGATCCAGTTTTCCGATAAGAGAACGATTCTTCTGGCTTTGGTCAAAAATACGCTGATGGATGTGGATGCGGGGAATAAAGTCCGTATTCATGTGAATGAAGCAGATCATCAGATGCTGATGGAACATCTGGATGAAATACAAAAACAGGTGGGTGGAGATGTCGCGATCGAATTTGTACAGGAAAACAAATTCGCGGACGGACAGTGCCAACTTGAAACATCTTATGGTGTCTTTGATTGCGGACTGGACACGCAGTTTGCAAATCTGATCAAAGATATTCGCTCACTAGTATAATAACCGGGGTACGATTGGCTTTGAGTGTAGCAGATAAGTATTTACAGCTTTTAGACAGACAATATTATAACAGCTACGGTAAGGTGGTCAAAGTGGTTGGTTTGACGATCGAATCCGTAGGACCGAAAGCGCGACTCGGAGATTTGTGCAAGATCTATCCGGACGAGGACCGACAGCAGCATGTGATCGCTGAAGTGGTTGGATTTCAGGATTCGCGACTGATTCTGATGCCGGTTGACAGCGTGGAAGGTGTTGGAGTTGGATGTATCGTAGAGAATACGGGACATCCATTATCTGTATTAGTGGGGGAAGAACTGCTCGGACATACGTTGGACGGCATTGGCAGAATCAGTGACGGCGATGTGGATGTTCATGGAGAATATTATCCGCTCGAACAGAATCCGCCGGATCCGATGGAACGTGAGATCATCAGTGAAGTGCTTCCGCTTGGCGTGAAGGCGGTTGACGGACTGATCACAGTCGGCAAAGGACAGCGTATCGGTGTGTTTGCCGGTTCCGGTGTCGGTAAGAGTACGCTTCTCGGTATGTTCGCGCGTAATACCAAGGCGGACATCAATGTGATCGCGCTGATCGGAGAGCGAGGTCGAGAGGTGCGAGAATTTATCGAGCGAGATCTCGGACCGGAAGGTATGGCCCGGTCGGTAGTTGTGGTGGCGACTTCGGACAAACCGGCGCTTATCCGAAATAAATGTGCCAAGACGGCGACAGCCGTGGCAGAGTATTTCCGTGATCAGGGCAAGGATGTGCTTTTGATGATGGATTCCATGACTCGTTTTTCACAGGCACAGCGAGAAATCGGGCTCGCATCCGGTGAACCTCCGGTTACAAGAGGATATCCGCCGAGCGTGTATTCCGAGATGCCGAAGCTTCTGGAACGCGCGGGAACAAATGACAAAGGTTCGATTACCGGATTGTATACCGTTCTGGTTGACGGCGATGACTTTAATGAGCCGATCACTGATACGGCGCGAGGCATTCTCGACGGACATATCATGCTGGATCGAAAGCTGGGACATAAGAATCACTATCCGGCGATTGACATCCTGCAGAGCATTTCCCGAGTTATGAACTCGATCGTAACGAAGGAACACAAGGCACTCGCTGGAAAACTCAAAAATGTGCTGGCTACCTACAATGAGGCGGAGGATCTCATTAACATCGGCGCATACAAAAGCGGTTCCAATCCGGAGATCGATTATGCGATCAAAAAGATCAAGGACGTGAATACATTTCTCTGTCAGGGAACGGATGAAAAGTTTACCTTTGATGAGGTGGTTGGTCTGCTTGCAGATGTTTTTAAAGATTAAGGCGGTTGATCGATTATGGCAAAATTCGTATATCGAATATCAAGCAAAAGCTTGAGACGCAGGCGCAGATGGCGTACAGCATTGCCAACCAGAAATATCTGGATGAACAGAAAGTGCTGCAACAGTATCTGATCCGGCGTGTCGGATATGAAAAGAAGCTAAAGGAAGCAGTACAGGGCAATCTCGACCTTGACGAAGTGGCACATGCACGTGCGAATGTGAACGATATGAAGACGATCGTGCGACGTCAGATGATGAATGTGCATACGGCGGAAAAAGAGATGGAAGATGCGCGTGCGGCTCTTAACGAAGTGATGCAGGAACGCAAAGTACAGGAGAAGCTGCGGGAGAAAGCCTTTGAGGAGTTTAAACAGGAGCTTGCAGCGGCGGAAACAAAAGAAATCGACGAGCTGGTAAGTTATACATACAACAAGTAGAGGAGAACTTATGCCATTCAAGAAGAAAAAAAACAAAAAAGAAGTGACTTCGGATAACAATACACAGGAAGAGGAAGAAAAAGCGGGCGGTAAGCTGGTGCTTGCGCTTGTAACAATACTGATTATTGCAATCTGGCTGGGCATTATTGCAATCCTGATCAAGACGGATGTGGGCGGTTTCGGGTCGTCGGTTTTATATCCGGTCTTAAAGGATGTACCTTATATCAACAAGATCCTTCCGGCAACGGACAGCAGCGACCTCCCGACAGAAGATACACAGTACCGGTACGGATCGCTGGACGAAGCGGTTGCGCGGATCAAGGAACTGGAACTGGAACTGGATCAGGCAAAAGCCGGTCAACAGAAGGATTCCGAGACGATTGATAATCTGAATGCGCAGATCGATGATCTGTCGACATATAAAGATGATGAGGCGGCGTTCGAAAAAGAAAAAGAAAAGTTTTACGAAGAGGTTGTTTTTTCGGATAATGCGCCCGATATAAATGAGTATAAGACTTACTATGAAAGCATTGATCCAAAGAATGCGGAAGTCTTATACAAACAGGTGGTTGAACAGGTTACCTACGATAATGAGGTTAAAGATTATGCCGAAACCTACTCGAAAATGAAGCCGAAAGAGGCGGCTGCCATCTTTGATACGATGACAGACAATCTTGGGCTGGTTGCCGATATTATGAACAATATGGGCACGGAGGAGAGAGGCAAGATCCTTGGTAAGATGGATGCGACGACTGCGGCGAAGCTGACGGAAATCATGGAGCCTACGAAGTAGAACCTGAGAAAGGAGGAACGTATTTGACAAGTGCAAATGTATTTAATCTGAACTCTGTCAGTCAGAATCAGAATTTAAATGCAAATGCTGCAACAAGCAAAACCAAGGCTGGAAATTCAGGCGCTGCGGCTGTGTTTTCGTCAATGATGAATGCAAACTACTCTACAAATCAAACAGTGAATGCCAACAGCATGTCACAGGCATCCAATAAGACGAACGATACAGACCGCACGCAGAATTCCTACACACAGTATTCATATCGTGATCGCGGGATCGCCTCTGCAAAAATGAATGACAAGCTGGATGAGGCAGCGGATACACTGAATTCATTCGAGGATAAAGTGGTTGCGAAGGTTGCGGAAGATCTCGGTGTGGACGAAGATGCGGTTCGCGCTGCAATGGAATACCTTGGATTGACAGCTTTTGGCCTTATGGATCCACAGAATCTGGCACAGTTGACGGTGCAGCTGACAGATGCAGCATCTCCGGAAGAGCTGCTTTTTCAACCGCAATTCGTTGATCTGATGCAGGAAATGCAAGTGATGCAGGCTCAATTGGCGGACGAACTGAATCTGATGCCGGATGAAATGCATGATCTGCTTGCACAGATGGAGATTGTGGATGATCCACAGGCGATGGAAGATCCACAGGCGATGGAAGATGGTTCTTTTGCGGACGTGGTATCACAGGTTGTTCAGGAGAATGAACAGGCAACGGTTGTTTCGGACAATGAAGCCGTGCAGCCACAGGATGATACAGCGGATATGGAGATTGCATCGGAACAGACACCGGATATGGTGGAGAAAGTTATGGATCGCCAGACGGCACAGGAAGCAAAACAGGATGGCAGCAATGCAGATGATCTGACAAAGCGGGAGAATGAAGTTCAGACTGCGGATCGAACGAATGCTCACGCGGCAGAACAGGCACCGGATATGGTGTTTACGACCGATCAGGTAATGGAAGAAACCATTCCTCAGACGGAAGATACTTCCTATCTGTCCATTGATACGATGGATCTGATCGAGCAGTTTGCGGAGAATGTCAGGGTGACGATATCGGAGGAGACATCTTCGATGGAGATGCAGCTGAATCCGGAAAATCTCGGTAAAGTATATCTTCAGGTTTCTTCGGAACAGGGAATGGTCCGTGCACAGATCGCGGCCAGCGAAGAAGCGGTAAAGACAGCGCTTGAGACACAGGTTGCAGAATTGAAAGAAACGTTGCTGCAATCGGGAATCAAAGTGGATTCCATCGAAGTGACGGTGGCTTCGCATGAATTTGAGAGAAATCTCGAACAGGGACAAAGCCGTGAATTTGAAGAAGGACAAAGGCAGCAGGAACAAGAGTCGAAGAGAAGAAATATTAATTTGTCATCGCTTGACGAATTATCTTCCCTGATGACGGAAGAGGAAGCTTTGGTTGCCCAGATGATGAAGGACAACGGCAACTCGGTTGACCTGACAGCCTAAGGAGGAAAAAATATGGCAGCAACTTATACCGCTTCGGTAGACAACGGTAAGCTGGTGACGGATTATCAGGCAAAGAAAAAGTCTGAGGAAGCAGAAAAGAATAATGGATCATCCCTTGGATACGATCAGTTTTTGACGCTTCTTTGCGCAGAAATGCAGTATCAGGATCCTCTTGAACCGACAAGCAATACAGAATATGTAGCTCAGCTTGCAACGTTCTCACAGCTGGAGGCCACATTGTCCATGCAGCAGACGCAGGAGAATGAGATGGCAAATGCTTTGGTGGGAAAGCAGGTGGTTCTTAAGGTTGCAGATGAAACAACCGGAAAAGAAAACTATGTCAATGGTAAAGTGGATTATATCATGTATCAGGAAGACGGAAGCGTTATGTTGAGCGTTAACAACCGGTTATACAAGAGTGATACACTCGACACGGTCGCGGATGAAAGCTATTATGAGGCAGTAACGACAGCAAAAACCTTCGGTGATATGATCGGTCAGCTTCCGGATCTTGAGAACATTAATGAGAGCTATGAGAAAGCCATCACGCAGATCCGTGATCTGTATGACGGAATGACTTCGTATCAGCAGAAGTATGTGGACAGTGATGATTTAAAGAAGCTTCAGGAATATGAAAAACGTCTTGCTGAGGTAAAAAAGACCAATGAGGATGACGGAAGCAATAAAACAGATGCTTCTACGGATGTTGCAGACAAGACAGATACTGACAATGATACCAATGCAGAAAATGCTAAGAATACGGAGGCGAATGCATGAATCCGATAGCCGGTCAGTTTTCGTCGATCGAGCAGGTCAGTGATCAATATTTAAATCAAAAAAATGTTAATCAATCTTCGAAAAAGTCCGATATATCATTTGAGGAAGTTTTACGAAGACAACAATCCTTGAGCACGGCAGGAAACGGAGAACTTAAATTTTCCAAGCACGCTGCACAAAGACTTGAGAGCAGAGGTATCAGCCTTTCGGATGAACAGAACACCAGGTTGCAAAGCGGCGTAGAGAAAGCAAGTGCAAAAGGGATTAACGAATCACTGGTTTTGGTCGATTCACTGGCATTTATTGTGAATGTACCGAATAAAACGGTCGTGACGGCAATGGATCAGACGGAAACACAATCAAATGTATTTACAAATATTGATGGCGCGGTAATTATGTAGCTGGACCTTATGGAAGCTACGGTTCCTGACTGACAGAGGGAACCAATCCGGCCATCACAGGAGGTCAATGTACTATGATGAGATCAATGTACTCTGCTGTGTCCGGACTTAAGACACATCAGACAAGAATGGACGTTATCGGTAATAACATCGCTAACGTTAACACCGAAGCATTTAAAGCTTCAAATGTACGTTTTAATGAAATTATGTACCAGACATTATCGACGGCATCCGGCGGTAATGGCACGACCGGCATCGGTGGTGTCAACGCAAAGCAGATCGGTCTTGGCGTAAGCACCGGATCGACAACGGTCAACATTACCGGTGCAGGTGCATCGGAGACTACGGGCAATCCGTTTGACTTAAAATTTACGGATAGCCAGTCGACCAATTTTTTTATTGTAAGTGACGGAACCAATCGCTTTTTTACCAGAGCGGGTTCGTTTTATGTAGATGGCAACGGATATCTTTGTATGAGTTCTACCGGATATACCCTTCAGGGATGGCAGGTAGATCCGACAACCGGAGAAGTGCGAAAAGATATTGTATCCGCTCTTCAGGTTATGTCTCCGCAGAATCAGACGGCTTCGCCGGAAGCGACAACGAAGGCCTATGCCTCGGGTGTTCTGGATAAGAAGGATACGAATGTTACCAGCGAGGACGGATACACGATGACGCTGGGATTCTTTGACAATCTCGGCTATTCCTACACTGCAAAATTTGCTATAAAGCCCCGCGAAAACAGTACGGTTGACGGACAGTACCACATTACGCTGACGGATATCATTGATTCGAAGAGCGAGTCGATTCTGGGAACGACGGATGCCGATAAACAGCGGAATATTCAGGCAGTATTCGGTAACGGATATGACATTGATTTTGATGCGAACGAGGGAACTTTTGTATCGATCGGCGGAAATAACCAGACGAGCCAGATGCTGAATCTTTCGGCTTTGACAACCGGATATACCACCAATAACGGCAACGGACAGAATGTTACCAGTAATTTCCAGAACGTTGAGATCGATTTCTCAAAATGTATGAATTACAACAACGGCGGAACTTCCACATTAAAGATGTTAAAGGGTGATACGACCGGAGACGGAGCAGGAAAGAAACTCGGAGCCTTAACCGGTATCTCGATCGATCAGCAGGGACTGATCCACGGATCTTACGATAATGGTAATACGGTTGTTCTGGGACAGATTCCGGTTGCACAGTTTGCAAATGCATCCGGTCTGGAAAAGGTAGGTAATAACTGTTACCAGACGACCTTAAACTCCGGCGAGTTTGACGGAATCGGCGTGGAAGTCAGTGCGGACGGCAGCGCGATCAACTCCGGAGAGCTTGAGATGTCAAACGTAGATCTGTCCGGACAGTTTACGGATATGATCGTCACACAGCGTGGTTTCCAGGCAAATTCCCGCGTTATTACGGTGTCGGATACATTGCTTGAGGAACTGATCAATCTGAAGAGATAATTTGTCGGCGTACAGGAAAATACATAAAAATGCGATGGGAAATGAGAATTCGTCATTTCCCATCATTTTTTTACCCTTTTTACCAAAAAGAAAGTAGACAAGAAAACAAAAGTTTAGTAGAATTATATAAAAGGGTCAATAGGTCAAGTTTGCGTTTTTTTTGGCTGAAACCCGAATTTGTAAAATGGAAGGTGCGTTACATATGGATATAGCATCCCTGGTTGGAATCCTGCTGGGATTGGGAATGGTTGTATTTGGTATTATTAACAGTGGTGGCGGTGTCAGTGCATTCAATAACTTTATTGATATCCCATCCGTTGCAATTACGATTGGTGGTTCGCTTGCCGCAACACTTGGCTGCTATAAGCTGCCGGATTTTATCAACGGATTTAAAGCAATCACTTTAATTTTTAAGGATAAGAAAAGTGATCCGTCAGAAATTATAAAGTCAA
>CAKRKX010000020.1 GCA_934358675.1 uncultured Agathobacter sp.
CTTCTCCCACAATAATTTTGCGAATTTTTCCTGAATCTCACCTAATTCAATTTCCATATCCCGTCCTCCGTCTATGGTTTACTCTCGATAAACTAATTGTAGTTTATCCTGAATAGACCAATTTGTCAACAAAAAGGTGTAAAGTCTTTGATGATCATCAAGACTTTACACCTTATCTTTATTTTATATTCGTATTTAGAAAATGGATAATACTCTCTGTAACAGTACATCAATTCCGGCGATCCATAGAAGGATGGCTCCCACGGTGTAGACCGTTGTCTTGGAAGCAAATCCCATGTGATAACCGGTATACATTCCGCCGATGACAAACGCGATCGTGATCACGACGATCATAATCAAGATTGCGACGAGGTTCGTTCCGACGAATCCGAACGCAATTCCCGCAAGCACCGTATACAGGCTGCTGACCGTTGCAAGCCGCACGAAACGGTGAATGCCGAGATTCGTCTCAAGATGCTCCTCGACGCGCTCATTGCGTATCGCCTTCACGATCAGGCGGATACCGAGACCGAAGAAGATGACCATCGCAAGGATTTCACCGAGGAACCGCTCGTCCGCCATCGCATGCCTTTTGCAGAACAGATCCGATAAGAAATGTCCGAAATAAAGCGCGATCAACTGGCACACTGCCATCAGGACGCAGATTCCAGACAAAAATTTTTTATTTACTTTATTGACCAATGATCCCTGACACTCCATCGCACCAAAGATATCCAAAGATATTCCGGCAACAATGAGCAGATTCTCTATCCAGTTCATCCGTTTGCTCCTTCACGAGTCATTCTTACGATTCATCCCCTCTCCCCACAGCATCTCAAGAGAGGGAACCAATCGTTATCCGTTAGTCTTATTTTACGTCGTCAGCCTTAATAGAGTCAAGCTTGTAAATGAATTTCACGCTTCCGTTTACGCCGTCTGCGATAGAAGTAAATGTCTGATAATCTTCACCGGCATCGAGCATTGCCTGAAGCTTATCGGTAAGAGGCTTGATGTCTCCGTTGTAGCTGTTCACAATCTTGGAGATACCCTTCTCATCGAATTCAACCATACCGTCTGCCAGATCATGTGATCCGTCATCCAGCTTATCAACACCCTCTACAATCTTGGTAGTTGCATCATTTAATGCGGTAATTCCGGCTGTCAGTGTAGGAACCTGATCGGCAAGTGTCTGTGTTCCCTTGCTGAGTGCTGCTGCACCGCTTACAAGGCTGTATCCGTTGGACTGTACGGCCTCGATCTGCTGGGCAATCGTAGACTTTGCACTCTCGGCTCCGGTGATAGCTGCCTGCGAAGCTGCCTGGGAAGCAACTTCCTTGCAGGCACCTGCCAGCTGGTTTGCCAGTGTCTGAAGACTGCTCTCTACCGCACCATTGATCTGCTCATTCGTTCTTCCTGCTGCAAGTGTAGCCTTGATGGTATCCTGCGTCTTGTTGAACAGAGTATCCTTCGCTCCTGCTTTTGCATACAGTAACTCGGCAAGCTGTGCGCTTGACATATCTTTTCCGATCGCATACATTGCTGCGTAGGTCTGATCACCTGCCTGTGCAGCCTTAGCAAAATTTGTCTTGATTGCAGAAGCTACCTGATCTGCTGTCAGCTTGCTGTCTGCCGGCTGTCCTGCTGCCTGTAAAAGTACCTGTCTTACGACTTCATTGTATACCGTTGTGGCTGCCTGGCTGCTGAATGCACCATCGTAAAGCGATGTGTAAAGAGCACCGTCTGCTACGCTTCCGTCCTCACTTTGTGTATAGCGGAGTGCAGAGTAAATCTGCTTTGCAACTTCCTCGGTCTTACCATTCTTAAACTCTTTGTCGACTGCTGCGGAAGCGGTCTTGGATGCGGCAGCTTTCTCCTCATCGCTCATCTTTGTATTTAATGCCTTGTCTAAGGTCTTTAATCCCTTGCTGATGCTTTTTGCACTGGAATTTAAGGTATTAACGCCTTTTCCAAGGTCACCGCTTGCGGCGTAAAGATCGCTCATTCCACTTGCATAATCAGCGAGATTACTCTGCAATGTATCAAGTCCGTCTGCCAGATCGGAGGATCCGTTCTTGAGTTCTGTTGTTGCATCCGTCAGATCATTGATCATATCATCAAGAGAAGAAGAATCTCCTGTGCTCATGGATACCATGCTGCCTGCATTGGCAACCATTGTCATGGCTGTGCTGATCTCGAAGTTCTCAACGTCAGCACTTACCTCAAAGTACTCCGGAAGATCCAGATCATCGATGAAATCGGAATCCTCAACGCCAAGGCTGTCCTTGATGCCCGGAAGTGCATAGCCGATCACGATGTTGCTGTCTCCGTTGCTCTGTACTTTACCGTTGGTCACTTCTACGTTTGAAAAGCTGTCATCCAGTACCATAGCGGTTACAGCTGCGAACGGAACCTTAACTTCAACGTCTTTTCCGTTTACGGTCTCTTTATAAGAAGAGTTGTTGGTGTAATCGAAACGGATCGTTACTTTTCCAGATTTTCCTGCAAGGTCTGCCGGTGCGATCTCCTCGCCGTCCAGATAGTAGGTTACTTTCTGGCTGACCGGAGCTTCCTCATCGGTCGTTCCCTGGTAGTAGATATCGCTGCCGTCGGCCTGCCAGGTCAGCTTGTCGCCATCCTGCTTGAACTCCTCATCGCCCTTGACATTCTTGATATCAGAGAGATTTGACTGATCCTCGATGGTTGCCGCGCCATCAGCATTTGCAAGGTGGTCACTTACGATTGTCTTATAAACACTTCCGTTTGCATCCGACAAAAGATATACGCTTTCGTCCTTGCCGATCTCTTTGTCGCTCACCTTAAAGGAAACGAGATCCTTAAGATCAGCATCATCATCGTCATCTACGGTAGTTTCCTGCTGCACCTCTGCGCCCTTGTTCTGATCCGCATTGACTGCGACTGCTGTCATTCCGCTTCCGAGGAGTGCTACAGTAAGTACTCCTGCTACGATACGGATTGCATATTTATTTGTGAATTTCTTCTTTAATTCCGGTAATTTCATGGTGTCATCCTCCTACTTATTCTTAATACGAAATCCTGCACTTGTTGCACAGATTACACGGTCAAAAATCATTAACATGGATGGAAGTACGAATGCTACAACGATCATACTGATGATTGCGCCTCGTGCCATCAACATACAAAGCGATCCGATCATATCGATATCGGAATATAAGCCGACACCGAACGTTGCTGCGAAAAAGCTTAACGCGCTGACTAAGATGGACTGGATTGATTTCTCCAAAGCATCTGTGATCGCTTCCTTTTTCTCCATACCGCGTGAACGGTTTCTCTTGTACTTATTGGTCATAAGGATCGCATAATCGACGGTCGCACCAAGCTGAATGGTTCCGATTACGATTGATGCAATAAACGGTAATACCGTTCCGGTGTATGCCGGGATGCCCATATTGATAAAGATGGCAAACTCGATGACAGATACCAGAATGATCGGTAATGAAATTGACTTAAATACGAATGCGATGATAATGAAGATCGCACCGATGGAAATAATACTTACATTTCTAAAGTCGGTATCCGTGATCTCGATCAGATCCTTCGTACAAGGAGCTTCACCGATCAGCATTGCGGAATCATCATATTTCTTGATGATCTTGTTGATCTCATCACACTGTGCATTTACTTCATCCGTTGCGGATGCATATTCGGAAGCAACCAGCATCAGCTGATATTTACCACTCTTTAACTCATTCGTTACCTCCTCCGGGATCATCTCCTGCGGAACACTTGGTCCTGCGATGGAATCCAGTGAAACAGCAAGCTTAACACCATCCACTTTCTTGATCTCATCGATCATGTTCATAGAGTCTTTTGCTGACAAATTACTGTCAGCAAGGATCATATGGGTTGCACCCATGTTAAACTGTTCTGTCAGTTTGTCGTTACCAACCTTACTGTTAAATGTTTCCGGCAAGGTGTTGGTCAGATCATAATATACATCGGTATGTGTATATCCGTATAATGCCGGGAACAGGATGACTACGAACAATACTGCAAATACAACATAATGTTTTGTAATCCATCCCGCGATACGTCCGAGATCCGGCATAATCACTTTATGCTTTGTCTTCTCGATCAGCTTATCGCACACAAGGATCATAGACGGCAGGATGGTTACACAGGCGATAACACCGATGACAACACCCTTTGCCATAACGATTCCAAGGTCTTTACCAAGTGTAAAGCTCATGAAACACAGTGCAACGAATCCGGCTACGGTTGTGATGGAGCTTCCGACCACCGAACTGATCGTATTGGAGATTGCATGTGCCATGGCACGTTTCTTATCTCCCTCAAACCGCTCCTGATTCTCCTGATAGCTGTGCCACAGGAAGATCGAGTAGTCCATCGTTACACCGAGCTGTAAGACAGCCGCGAGTGCTTTCGTAATGTAGGAAATCTGCCCCATAAAGACGTTCGAACCGAGGTTATAAACGATCGCCAGTCCGATACTTAAAAGGAAGATAACCGGCACGATTGCGGAATCCATTGTCAGTGACAGGATGATCAGTGACAAGACAACTGCGATCAATACATAGATCACACTCTCGTTTTCGGCAAGCTTACGGATATCATTGTTGACCGAAGCCATACCGCTGACGAAGCACTGATCGCCAACCAGTCCGTTGATTTCCTCGATCGCATCCATTGTTCCGTCGGATGACATGGACTCATCAAAAAACACTGCCATCAACTGGCTGTCCGCATCTTTGTTGTTAAAGAAATCATAGATGTCATCCGGCAGCGCCTCACGCGGGATACTGAAATCTGCAACAGATCCGTACCAGATAACTTTCTTCACGTGGTCGATATCGCCGATCTCATCCGCAACTTTTTGCAGATCTTTGTCGTCCATACCTTCCACAACTACAAGTGAAAATGCACCCGTTCCGAATTCATCCAGCAGGATATCCTGACCCTTCATGGTCTCAATCTCACCCGGCAGGTAAGACAGGATATCATAGTTTACTCTGGTGTTAATGTAACCGATTCCTGACGGGATCAGTAACAGAAATGCCAGAATCAGAATCGGGATGCGAAGTTTTACAACTCCCTTTCCAAATTTAATCATTTTGTTCACCATCCATTTTCTTTTATTTTCATTTGTGAGTATAAAAAAAAAGACCGAATATGAAAATATTCAATCTTTTTGTCTTGTATCGGTCAAATATACATTTTGGCAAATCTGTATATCTCGTTATACAGATTTTGTATTTTGTATTTGTGCAAAAAGCCGACTTCTCTACAATTCTTTGATCACATCCGTCATCGAACGGGTAATCATGTAATGGTACGCCTCCGCAATCTCACGCGGGCTAAGCGTCATGCCCTGTCCGATCCATTCCTCTGTCGCAAAGCACATAGACTGTGCATAGTAAGAAGCAATAATCTCCGGTGTCAGCCACTTGTGCTTCGGTGTCTTGCCGGACATCTGCTCCTCGATGATCTCGAGCAGCATCTCCCGCACGCATTTCTGCGCAACATCGTGGAATGTGACCGCACCTTCCAGCTTGACCACATGCGAATAGAACGCTTTGTCCCGCTCGATGCTGGTAAAAAGCAAAACCATCGCCTCCGTCACCATTCCACTTCGGACCAATGGAAGAATCGGCTCCAAAAGTTCCGTGCGGATAATCCATTCGAGCAGTTCAAACTTATCCTGAAAATGGTTATAGAACGTTGGACGGATAACTCCGGCTTTGTCTGTAATCTCTTTAATTGTAATCTTTTCCATCGGCCGCTTTGCCGCAAGCTCCTTTAAGCTATCCGCCAGCAATTGGTCAACATCGGTCCTTCCCTGTGTTGTCATATGATACCTTACACTTCACCTCATTGATGCACTTACTCATCAAACTCCATGGTTACAAAATACCCCTTTTCCGTCTCCTTTACATCAACAACGATGCCTTCTCTTGTCTTTAATCGCTCGCTGACCGCATAGTTTCCCGACATGGCGATCGCATGCTCGATCGTATAATAATAAGAAGTCGGCAGCTTGCCTTCTGTCACTGACAGCCGTTCCCCAACCTTGGTAAGTCCCGGACGCTCCATCTTAAATTCCATCTGCCTCATCTTTATCACTGTCCTCTACAAAATTGACATCAACGGTCTCGTTGCGTCTTGCGTAGTCCTTTGCGGCATGTGTCGCCGTACCTGCGATCCAGATGTTCGAAATTCCGTTATAGATCAGAATGATTCCGACAACGATCGTCGCCTTCTCCATCATGCCGAACGCATCGAATACACAGAAGAAACCGAGGACTACACTGATGATCGCAAGGATCAGGTTTGCGCCCCACGCATCAAATCCATATTTCTTTGCTTCGATGGTCTCCTTGATCGCACGGATTCCGTGGAACAGAAGCACCACGCCGATCACGATCGGGATCAGGCTCATGATGACCGCCGGCTCCGCAAGGAACCAGATACCCACTGCCAGAACCAGAATACCCATCACGACCGACAGGCCGTTCGTCACGACGTTCAAAAAGAAACTGCACAGATAGACTGCGCCGATCACGATCATGCCGATCGCAAGCACGCTGCCCATCACATTGATCACGCTGCTATTCCAAATGATAAAAACCACACCCAGTAAAATACATAAAATCGAGGACAATAAAAAGTCCGCTTTAATTCTTCGTAAGAAATCTTTCATTTGCCTCACGTCTCCTTCTTTTTCGCAGTGCATCTCGAAAAACCTCCGGTTTTCCTCGATGTACGGGCATTCGCCCTATCTATTTGCTACGGCAAAAGACTCGGAAAATCTTTTGGTCTATCGCAGTGCATCTCGAAAAACCTCTGGTTTTCCTCGATGTACGGGCATTCGCCCTATCTTCCAGGAAAGCCAACGCCCTCATTGTGCAAGCGCATTCGGTCCTTGTCTTTCCTGTTCGGCACTGCTCATTGCTTGCGCTCATTATATCATTCCTTGATTTTTTGTTCAACTTTTGATGAAAATTTGTTATAATGAAGCGTAAAATTTATTCTCAATAATATTCAGGAGGACGCTTATGGGAAAAGAAACAAAGACAAATGCCGTCCGCATCTTAGAGCGAAACAAAGTTCCGTATGAACTGATAACATATGAATGCGACGAGTTTATCGATGGCATGCACACCGTAGAGATGACCGGAGCTCCGGCCGAACAGACCTACAAGACTCTTGTCATGCAGGGCAAAAGCAAACAGTACTATGTATTCGTGATTCCTATTGCAGAGGAAGTCGATCTCAAGGCAGCAGCCCGTTCCGTCGGCGAGAAATCTGTCGAGATGATCCATGTCAAGGATCTGACCGCGATCACGGGATATGTCCGCGGTGGCTGCAGTCCACTCGGCATGAAGAAAGCCTTCACCACCGTCATTGATTCTTCCGCAGAACAGTTCGACACCATGTATGTCAGCGGCGGACGCATCGGAACAACGATCAAACTCAATCCACAGGATCTCGCGAAAGTCGTTCGCGCAACATTTGCACCGATTCTGATGCATACCTGATGGAGGCACCCTCATCACGTTGCCCCGAACTACTTACTGCATCGATCTCATAGAACAAGTTATCAATAATACTAGATTTCTCTATATAAACAGATAGCGGATTACAATTTTCAAAAAAGTATTTCCATCTACAGAATTTGGGGCATTTAAGCACACCTCTTGAAAATTATAATCCGGTATCGTCACTTTATTATAGGAAATAAATATTATGACAACTTGTCCTGTAACAGATCGATCACATACTGGAGTTCGGCGCCCTCAACCGGTGCAACTCCATGATCCACCTTCTCCCAATCGGGAGCCAGTTCCCCAAGTCTGCGTTCCTTCGAATCCTTCACCGTCTCGATCGTCATGTATCTTCCGCTTCCCGCAACATCATTCCATGCAAGATAAATGCGCAGACATGACGGGTCCGCCATATCACGATTCGGCAGATCCACACGGACGATCAGCAGATCCTCCGCAATATTCATAACCATAACGGAGAAATCTTCCGGAAGATACGGATATCTTCGCTTCTCCTGATAAGCTTCCTCGAAAAGCTGGTCAACATACTCTTCCTTCTTCTCGCAAAGTTCATCGACCATCTCCTTGCCCTGCTCAAAGAAACGCTTCGGCAGAAATCCGAACTCAAACTGACGGCGCTCAAACTGCAGATACTGCTCCGGTGTCAGCTGCAGCGTCTTCTTCTTCGGCATCGCCTGATTCGGAATCTCGCTACGCTTTTTCTCCACTTCCTGAATGCGGAGTACCAGCGGCATCTTGAAGATCAGATTGTCCGTAAACGGATTAATCGCTATGCCCCCAAGATTCTCCTGCTGCTGCGCAGTCATCTCATTGACCGCAAGATACGGCATATTGATGATGGCTTCGCTTCTCGGCGACTGTGGAATATGCTTGCGGCTCGTATAGATTGGGAAATACATTCCCTTCTCCTTGCTGTTTAACATACAAGGAATCGGGCGCTTCTCCTCATTGAGGTTCGCCGGAACGAGAAGACGACACTTACGGATCTCTTCGATCAAAGTGTTCAGATTTTCCCCATTCTTCTCTGCCGTATACTGACGCACCAGCTCCTCCAGCTTATCGTTTCTGACATCCAGTGTCAGATTCGGATCAACCGGTGGCTTTGGCTGCGTATCCTTACTGTTTTTCATTGTATCGGAAAGTTTCTTTTTATCTATCATGTGTTCTGTCTCCTAAACCCACACCAAAATTACATGTGTTCAACACGCTCTTCTATTTTACCATAGAAATTCCCCGGAATCTAGACAAAAAAGTATACACGTTTTACTGCAAAAGAAAAATGTGTTACCGAAGTAACACATTCTTCCCATACGTTATACGTTGTTCTTATTTCTCCATGGAATCTAACAGCTCGCGCAAACGCTGAATTTCTTCCTTGGAAACTTCTCTCTTGCTGCAAGCGGATGCAACTAACTGGTCAATCTGTCCTTCGTACCAGAAGTCGGTCTCCTCACTCATCAGCTTGGACTTGTACGCATCTTCTTCTCTCTCAGCATGGACAAATGCGTTCTTACCACGGCGATGCGTGCTGACAAATCCCTTGTCCGCCATCTTTCCTAAGAAAGTGACAACCGTAGTTCTTGCATAATCCTTTCCATACTGTTCCTTCAATTGCACGATCAGGTCCTGAACAGCAATATCGTCTTTTGCGTCCCATACCACTTTCATGATCAGGGTTTCGCATGCACTTAATTCTCTGATAACTGCTTTCTTCATATGCTCTCCTTTGTCTAACGTATTCAACGATACTATTGTAATACCTATCGCGGTAGAACTCAATAGTTTTTTTATAAAAAAATAGATTTTTTAAATTTGATAATGTGATTATACGTTTTGAGTCGCAATATATAATCACAATCTCATACCAAATATTTCCATTTACTATAATAGAAGTATAGAAAAGAAAGGAGTTATCTGGCGAGATGCAAAAGAAATCCTGTGACATTATTCGTGAAAATCTAACCTATATGCTCAACCAGGACGAAAACACCTCTATGCGCAATCTCAGCACAAGCATTGGCGCATCCGACAGCTTCATTCAGAAGATCCTGACGGAAAAAGCGAATCCCTCGCTGGACAAGATCGACTCGATCAGTGAATATTTCGATGTCGAAAGCTGGCAGATGTTCTACAATTTCCGTAAAGACAGCCCCGACATGCTTTCGATCATGCAGCAACTCCAAAAACTTCCGCCGACTGCACTCCCGGCAGTCAAAGCCTATCTCGATTTTTTATTGGAGCAATACAACCAGACACCTGCAAAATAATGAGCACCCTCAATTCCCATTCAGGATCTGAGGGTGCCCCCTTTTTTATCGGATCCACTTACGCGGTCACATCGCTGACTTTCACATCGTCAAGCGTATTCTGGATCAATTTATCAAGTCTGCGTCCGATCTTGGCATATTTCTCGATGCGATGCGCCATCTCCGGTGACACGTCCTTATCCTTCTTGTAGCTGACGCGATTGTCCATTCCTGCCCATGCGTCCATGATCATCGTGCGAAGCTGCAGTTCCACGCGGATCATCTCAATATGAGAATGCTCCGGCTTCTTTCCGCCGAAATGATGCTCCGGCTGACGATCCCCGATCTGTACCGGAACTTCGAGCACGATATGATAGCTCTCATATCCGTTCTTCTTCGGCTTTCGGACATAATCCTTCACCTTGAGCACATTGAAATCCTCGATCTTGCCGATCTGGCGCGCGATCCAGTAGATTTCCTTCACGCTGTAGCAGATGCAGCGCACCCCCGACAGATCGTTTAACTTCTCGGTCGCTGTCTCAAAATCGACATCATAACCCTTGCGGCGCAGCTTGTTGCAGATGCTCTCCGGCGTCTTCATTCTCGATTCCACAAACCGGGTAAATCCATGTCCGGTCTTGACGATATAATATCCATTCAGTTCACGCAGTGTGCGCACAACGATTTCACGCGCCAACGCATGCTTATCCTGAAATTCCTGATTTTCCCATTCTTTCCTTAATGCATTCTGCTGTTGCAGCTCTTCCTTCTGCAGTTCCCGCTGCAATCGGTCCTGCACATCCAATCCATACGTTTTCTTTTCTTCCATAATACCTTCCCTGCTTTCCATCTTCTTCATCTTTCGGTTTTATCTTAAAGGTATCATGTAAAAATGATTGTATTGTCTGTGTAAATCCTATGTAAAATTTTTACCGGTTATGCATCAGTTCCGGCAACATCTGTATAAACTTACTGTCACGGTAACTCCATGGCTGCGTCTTTGCAAAAGGCGCATTGCCCGCAATAATCTGCTCCGGCGTCGCCCATTCCAGTTTAAAGCCTTTGGCAATCTCACTCTCCGTCATATGTGTCTCTGCCAATTCCTCCTTCGCATCGCAAAAGAAAAAGCACGAGTGGCAGACATAGATTTTGTCCGGCTCAAAGATGTCCCTGCGGCGCTCTACGATCTCTCCGATCTCCCGGATCGATTCCGGAATCACGACAAGTCCGGATTCCTCCTGAACCTCCCGTATGAGTGCCGCATGCAGATCTTCGCCCGGTTCTACGCCTCCGCCAAGGATCTTGTAATCCCCGGCCGCCCCGTGCTGCGTTGCAATATATCCATTCCTTATAATGACCGCTCTTGTGGAATACTTTTCGTATACCGCAAGATCCGGTGTATAATTATGCTCATCAAGTGTCAGAAGCAGTCTCATCGCTTTTCTCTCCCCGTTTCACCAGCCGATGCACTGTGACCGATCACAGTGCTGCTTTGTTTTACGCATATTATACTCTCATTATCATAGAATTTGTACTATTAAATTGAGTAACTGAAACAAATTTTATCATTATAACTGTTCATCAGGTCGAGCAGCGTCACACTGTCCAATGTCTGCTCGATCTGCGTCTGTAGATTTCCCCACAGCTCATTGACCACAAGTTCCACCGGACGCTCCTGAATATCCTCCTGCTGCGTTGCAGGAATGAGTGGTCCGTCCACGGTACGAAGAATTTTTCCGATTGTGTAATTTTCAGGCTTTCTTGTCAGATGATAGCCACCATGATAGCCGCGTGTGCTGACGACAAATCCTGCCTTCTGCAAAACACTCAGAATCTGTTCCATATATTTTTCCGATAAGTCCTGTCGCTCAGCAATTGTCTTAACATTGATTGCCTCACCGTTCTCATGGATTGCGAGGTCTAAAAGAATGCGGATTGCATACTGCCCTCTGGATGAAATCAACATGGTTTGCCGGACCTCCCTTCCTTATCATTGGTTGTAAGATATTCGGTAATCGAACAGACTGCATTGGCACCGTCCGCCACCGCAGTCACGATCTGACGAAGGCGCTTCGTGCGCACATCTCCCGCAACATACAGTCCGGCTCTCTCCGTCGCACCGTCTTCCCCCGCCGGAACATAGCCGTGTTCCAGCTTCATAAGCGGCGCATAAAGTGCCGACTGCGGCTCCATGCCTACCGCGATAAAGACACCGTCCAAATCGATCCGTTTCGTCTCGTCCGTGGCCTTGTGATGCACCGCAATTCCGGTTACCTGCTTGTCTCCGAGGATCTCCATGACTTCGCTCTCTCCGAGGAATGTAATCTTCTCGTTTGCAAATACCTGCTCCTGCAGCACCTTTGTGCCACGCACTTCGTTTCTGCGATGGATCAGATACACCTGTTTACAGATATTCGCAAGATAGAGTGCATCCTCAAGCGCCACGTCGCCACCGCCAATGACCGCAACGGTCTTATCCTTGAAAAAAGCACCATCGCACGTCGCACAGTAAGACACGCCGGCTCCCGCAAATGTCTCCTCACCCGGGACGTCAAGCTTACGGTGTGTCGCACCGGTCGCAAGCAGAACGATTTTCGTCTCGATATCTTCGCCGTCCGCCATATGAAGTGTCCATGTAGCGCCTTTTGCCACGATCTCTTCCACTTCACCTTCCGCAAATGCAACGTCGAGATCCCTCGCATGCTGCTCAAACACTTCTGCCAGTTCGAATCCGCTCCGGTGATTCAAGCCGAGATAATTATCCACTTCTTCCGTATAGATCACCTGTCCGCCGGACATTGCTTCTTTTTCGATCACAAGAACCGAAAGGCACGCCCGCTTCGCATAGACAGCCGCGGAAAGTCCCGCCGGTCCACTTCCAATGATTACCAAATCGTACATACTGTTCCTCTCTACTCAGCGGAGATCAGCTTGATTTCCTCCACTGTCACCTGCTTTTCGCGGTCGATATCAAATGCTTTCAGCACAAGATTCTCCGGGTCCATGAGCGACAGGATCAGATAATTCACACTCGGATCGTACGCCAGGCGCTTATCCTCCTCCGAAGGGCGCGAAGGCGACTCCGGATGGGAATGCCAGTTGCCGAGCGGAACGAGTCCGTTCGCGCGCATATCCTTAACCGCTGCAAGCTGCTCCTTCGGGTCCATTGAAAAATGCTCATTCGTGTGATCCACGTTGGTCAGCAGGTATACTTTTTTAATTTCTTTGACGTCGCCGTCCTTGGTTCCGGCGATCAGTCCGCATGCCTCCTCCGGAAGGTTTGCCTTCGCGTGGGCGACAATCTTATCATAATCACTTTGCTTTAATGTCAGCATAATTAATGATCCTCACATACCACCTGTTCATAGTCAATCAGTTCCGTAATCGTCGGATGCTCTCCACAGATTGCACAATGTTTGTCTGCCTTTGGCAGCTTGATTGTGTGGAATTCCATCTTGAGTGCATCGAAAGTCAGAAGCTTTCCGGTCAGCAGATCGCCCACACCGATCAGATACTTGATTGCTTCCATTGCCTGAAGGCTTCCGATCACACCGCCCATCGCACCGATGACACCCGCCTGCTTACAGGTCGGTACTGCATCCTTTGGTGGTGGATTCTTGAATACACATCTGTAGCATGGTCCTTCTCCCGGCACATAGGTCATGAGCTGACCTTTGAAACGGATGATTCCTGCATGTGAAAAAGGCTTTTTCGCCATAACACAGGCATCGTTGATCAAGAACTTGGCCGGGAAATTGTCCGTGCCGTCAATGATGAAATCGTAATCCTTGATCAGATCCATGATGTTCTCGGAAGTAACGAACTCACGGTATGTATTGACGGTGACATCCGGGTTCATGGCGTTCATGGTTTCCTTTGCGGATTTTACTTTTGCCTTACCCACATCGGCGGTACCGTGGATGATCTGTCTCTGTAAGTTTGACAGGTCGACCTCATCCGCATCGACGATACCGATGGTTCCGACACCTGCCGCAGCCAGATACATAGCTGCCGGTGCTCCGAGTCCGCCCGCACCGATGATTAAAACTTTTCCGTTAAGGAGCTTTTTCTGTCCCTTGACACCAACCTCCTGAAGGATGATGTGGCGGCTGTAACGCTCCATCTGTTCATTTGTAAATGCCATTAGAAGCTTCCTCCTCCCATGAAATATAAGAACTCGATGTTGTCGTTCTCTTTGACAACAACATTTTCCAGATCGTGATTCTCAACAAACTCATCATTGACCGTTACGGTAACGTATTCCGGGTTCTCAACCTTCTCGTCGATCACCAGCTGTGCCAATGTGATTCCCTCTGCAATATCCTTTACGTTTCCTGCGATTGTTACTTTCATTTTCGTTCTCCTTGTCCTTAGAATATCAACTTGCCCAAATCATCCAAGTCAATATGCCTCATTGTTATCATTTTACGGAAATTCCGTCTGAAATCTCCTGTGAATGAGTTCATCGCTTTGATGCACTCATCAAATTCAAATTAAAGTGCCTTCCGGATCAATTCCTCAAGTTGCGGGCGCTTCGTCAGTCCTCTTGCGCGCTCCACTTCCTGTCCGTCTTTAAAAAGCAGCAATGTCGGCGATGCCATCACGGAATACTGCTCCGCAAGTTCTGCATCAAAATTAACGTTCACCTTCACAACCTTAAGCTTATCCTCATAATCATCCTCAATATCTCCGAGGATCGGTGACATCTGCTTGCACGGGATGCAGGAATCGGAATAAAATTCGACGAGTACCGGAAGTTCTGAATTTAAGACTTCCGCCTCGAAATTGTCCTTGCTGATTCTTGCTGCCATCCTACTCCTCCAGTTTCTTTACGATCAGATCGTAAGTTCCGTTCTCGTTGTCGATCAGCTTCAATACCTGCTGACCTTCTTCCTTAAAGCTTCTCGGCACATTCTGTACCGGCTCGCCGTCGTTCATGGTGACTGCAAGCACCTGTCCGACTTCCAGCTCTTCCATCGCAACTTTTGCCTTTACAAACGTCATCGGACAAACCACATCCGTAATATCTACTCTCTCGTCAATTGTGTAATCAGCCATTGTACGCCTCCTCTATCACTTTCTTAAATTGATCTAATCCTACTCTTTCAATGGTCATGCGGAAACGCTCTCCCGGATTGGCATTGTCATCAAAGAACTGGATTGCCGCATCCGTGATCCGGAACAATTCCTCTTCTGTCCGGACGATCGGCAGATAATTCTCGCCTTTATATACGCGGTTACCGAACAGTCCTCCGAAAGATACCTCAAATGCCGGCGTTCCCTTCCACGCATCCGTCGGGCACGCTTTCACGCAGCGTCCACAGTTGTTACATTTATCCTGATCCAGCACGATGTCACCGGCCTCATTCTGGCTCAGTGCATTCACGCGGCAGGTCTTTTCACAGATTCCGCAGTTGATGCAGGCATCCTTATCCCACTCAACGATCGATGCCCCCTTGATTCCGACATCGTTCTCCTCTGCCTTCAGACAGTTGTTCTGACATCCGGTTACACCGAACTTAAACTTGTGCGGAAGCTCTCTTGCGAAATAACGCTCGTCCAGCTTCTGTGCAATATCGTAGCTGTCAATGTTACCACTCGGACAGACAGCCGAACCCTGACAGGCAGTGATCGTACGAACACGCGGTCCGCACACACCCGGCTTGCATCCGCCGGTTGCAAGCACATCCTTAACCTCTTCCACATCATCCAGTTTGATGAAAGGGATCTCCACACTCTGGCGGGAAGTCAGATGCACATGTCCGTCACCGTATTTATCTGCGACATCTGCGATAATCTTCAGATTTTCAGCGGTCAGATTACCGCCGACCACTGCAAGTCGCAGAGAAAAATGATTCTTTTGTTTCTGGCGCATGAAACCGCCTTTTTTTAATGTTGCATAATCAACTGCCATAATGTTCTCCTTTTATCCTGTGCTCTCTCTCGTTTTTCTATTCAAGGATCATACCCCGGGTGCCACCTTTCCATTTAAATGTCGGCAGTGTCTGCGATCGCCGATTCGAAATCTTTGACCAGATCTTCGATATCTTCAATTCCGACACTCACCCGGATCATATCGTCATAGACGGCTGCATCGCGCTTCTCTTCTTCCGTGCTATGTGCCGCAAGTGTTGACTCCGGATGCACGATCAGTGTCTTGGTATCGCCGATGTTAGATACGATCTGTGGAATCTTCAGCTGATTCATAATTGCAAAAGCTCTCGCCTTGCTTCCGACGCGAATCGTCAGGATCGCGCCGTACCGCTCATCTAAAATCCTCTCTGCAATCTCATGCCAAGGACTGGAATACAGTCCCGGATAATTTACGGTGATTCCCGGGATCTTGTCTAAGTAAGCCGCAAGCTGCGCCGCGTTGTCACACGCCCGCTCCATCCGAAGTCCTAAAGTCTCCAGACCGAGCAGATTGTAAAACGCCGTCTGCGGCGCCATACAGGCTCCCATATTCCGGAACAGTCCGTTGCGAAGCTTCGCAGTAAAAGCGAATCTGCCGAACTTGATATAATCCTTCATTCCAGGATATTGTTGCACATTCCACTTAAAATTTCCACTGTCGGTTATCACACCGCTGATTGCGCTGCTGTTGCCGTTGATATATTTGGAAGTGGAGTTGATGACAATGTCGGCTCCAAGCTCGATCGGCTTTACGAGAAAAGCTGTCGCTACCGTATTATCGATCACAAGCGGAAGTCCGTGCTCATGTGCCAGTTTTGCCCATGCCTCAATGTCTGTGACATCCAGCTTCGGATTGCCGATTGTCTCCGCGAAGACGGCCCGCGTATTGTCAGTAATTGCAGCTTCCACAAGGCTTAAATCTCCGCCATCCACGAAAATCGTTTTGATTCCGAACGCCTCCAGATCATGAAACAGATCGATCGTTCCTCCGTAAAGGCTCGTGCTTGCGATGATCTCATTGCCGCTTCCTACGATATTCAGAAGTGCGTTCGTGAGCGCCGCCATACCGGAGGCACATGCGACCGACGCAACTCCCCTCTCCAGCACCGTCATGCGTTCCTCAAACGCGGCGATGGTAGGATTATTAATTCTCGTGTAAGAGTATCCGTTTGCTTTATTATGAAACAGCTTCTCGTGCTGCTCCGCCGAAGGCTGAAAGAAAGCACTGGACTGGTACACCGGAGTGAGCGTCGCACCTGTATGCGGATCACCGGTTTTCGTACCGTGTAAAAGTTCTGTGTTGAATCCCATTTGCATTTCCCTTAATTCATACTTTTCTACTAGGTTTAATATGTTATAAACACTATACCCCACTAAAGTATGTTTGTCAAGATATAAATTACACTATTTTACTAGGAATACTAAGATTTAGTAAGTCAAACGCGGCGGTACACTACTTTACTTGTAGTATACCGCCGCGCAAATACATCTTGGGACTTCTTTTAAAAACCATTCATCCAACGAGTTGCCAATTCATTTACTTTGTTTTCATCTTCTTTCTGATATCTGATATCCAGAGTATAAATAACATTGTTTTCCTGCCAATATACCATTTTATTAAGCCAGCCATCCTCAAATTCGGTGGAATCTACCACCCAGAATTCGCGTCCGTTTGTGACCACTGTTTCTCCCGAATAATCTACGCCCGGAAAATCATCGGAGTAGCTGGTTGCTCCTACACTAATTTCTCCATTATAGTTTTCTGTAAATATCCGTGCTTCCGTTTGCGCCTCAATTTCCCCATTCATTTTGTAATTAGAAATTAAAGTAAGATCTGTAATTTTTCCTTCTTGTGTTCCATCGACAAACAGATTTACGGACTTCGTTTTTTCATTGAATCGTGTCCATACAAACTTATCATATCCAATATAGTCAAGTGCATCCTTAATACTATCAAATGATTTATCAATTCCATAAGGGCTTTGTGAACTATACATATTGTTAGCCACTACCTGATTCTTTATGATCGATTCGCATTCTTTTATGTTTCCCTTAAAGTTCTTTATATTAACTCTTGTCGCATCATCTACAACAAATGTTACATCTGTATTTTTATCCGATGCCTCGTTTGCTTTATGGAAAAAGAGTTTTCCCGATGATACCAAATGCGCATACACAACCACGGATGCCGAGCCAATCAGGAAAAACAAGGCAAGCCCGACGAGAACCGGTACAAATGATTTTTTTGTGAAACGCTTTTGCGAACAATCCACTTCTCTTTTATAATCTCCATTCAATTGCATCAATTGATTTAATATCCGCTTATCACTCTGCGGATTTAATTCTATTTTTTCCCATGACTCTGCTATTTTATTTTTTCTCAATCAACCTCACCAAGCCTTTCTTTCAAAATACCTCTAGCTTCTCTTAAGTGATTTCTGACAGTCGAAGACGGTTTCTTTAAAATTGTTGCAATCTCTTCGCTATTATATCCTTCATAATAAAACAGATATACAACGGTCTTGTATTTGTCGGGAAGATTTCGGATTGCCTCCATGGTTTCATCAATCTTCATTTCTTCCCCTGATGCATCTTCCATTTCATCCATATGAACACATTTTTTCTGCCAATGCTTTAACGCATTTTTGCACAAATTTGTTGCGACCCGGATCAGCCATGCCTTCTCATGTTCCGCATTTTCAAAAGAAGGAGCTTTCCGGATCAATTGGACAAATGTATCGCTTACCATGTCCTCCGCCTCAGAAACATTCTTCATATAAGCAAAGCAAATTCGGTATATCATATTGCTGTACTCATGGTATATTCTTTCAATTTCACCATTCGATCGAATTACTTTTTTCACGATATGCCTCCTTTCACTTATAATACAAATGAAACTCTTAAACTGTCCGTTTTAAATATAAAAAAGTGTAGCATACACTTCCGTTCATAACCAGAAGTCTGTACACTACACTTTCGTCTTTTTAAAACGATCCCTTAGATTAGTTCCAATGCTGATCCTTGAACACGATCTTACGATATGTCTCAAAATCAACCCATTTATTAAAGAAGTTTTCGGAAATGCTGCTGCCCTCCGATGCAAGCTCTGCCTTGAATGCATCAAGATCCGTCTGGCTGCTCACATGTACGGCGAAGCCGCGTCCGTTGATAACCGGTACATCATTGTATGTATAATCCGCAAGCGGCTGGATGACTGTGATCCTGCGGTCGCGTACCTGTACTGCTACCTGATCGCGGAGTACGACAACATCGAAGCTGTCCGGATACCGGTAAGACTCGCCTTCAACCGGAATCTCGTCGCCGATCGTGTAGGTCTTGCCGGATGGCTGCACCTTGAATACAGTCATGCTCTCCAGGTCATAGTAGAACTCCTCGAAGATATCTCCGTTGGCTTTCAGGTTGCCGGATACAAATGCGCATTTGACATCCTTGCTCTCATCAAGTGCCGGATTCTCGACAACACCACACGCGGAAGTCATGTTCGTGATACGGTCGATCAGTATCAGCTCGCCGAGTGTCTTATGCGATAAAAATGCATCAAGTACGATCTCTTCCTGAAGTACCAGATCACAGACTGCAATCTCATTCTTTCTGAGGCGTCCGACCGGAATGTACTCACCGGTGTTGACATCGATCTTGTACTGGATATTCTTAAGGATTCCCGGAATGGTTTCCGTTCCGATCTTGACCAGATAATCCTTGCCGACAGTCAGTTCCTGATCATCCATCCACAGGATCGTTGCGGTAAATTTCTTGCTGACCGGGAGCTCTACGGTTGTAAGAACGCAGCCTCTGGATACATCCACTTCCTTGTCAAGTTGAATCGTTACCGGGCGTCCGGCATCGGCACTGTCCGCATTCCTGTCGCCGACTAAGATGCTCTTGACCTTGGCATGCTCATTGCTCGGAAGCGTAATGATTTCATCGCCGACTGCGATGCTGCCGCTTTCGATCTGCCCCTGGAATCCACGGAAGGTATGATCCGGACGGCACACACGCTGTACCGGCATATAGAATCCGTCCTCCTGCTTTTTCTCGCTGACATCGATATCCTCAAGATAAGAAAGGAGCACCGGTCCGTCATACCAGTTCATCTTGTCGGAACGCTTTGTGACATTATCGCCCTCCGTTGCGGAAACCGGAATGATCTGCACGCTTGCAAGCGAAAGCTCATTGGAAAGTTCCTCAATCTGTGCGGTGATCTCCTTGAAACGGTCCTCGCTGTAATCCACAAGATCCATCTTGTTAACTGCAAATACAAAGTATTTGATTCCCATCAAAGCGCAGATTCTCGCGTGGCGTCTGGTCTGCACAAGCACACCCTGCTTTGCATCCACGAGGATGACGGCAAGGTCTGCAAACGACGCGCCGACCGCCATGTTTCTTGTATATTCTTCGTGGCCCGGTGTATCTGCCACGATAAAACTTCTCTTATCGGTTGTGAAGTAACGGTATGCGACGTCGATCGTGATACCCTGCTCACGCTCTGCCATCAGACCGTCAAGAAGCAGTGAATAGTCGATTGCACCGCCGCGGCTTCCGACTTTGGAGTCCAATTCCAATGCCTTTTCCTGATCTGCGTACAGCAGCTTGGAATCGTATAAAATATGTCCGATCAGTGTTGACTTTCCGTCATCCACACTTCCGCAGGTAATAAATTTCAGTAATCCGCTCATTAGAAATAGCCCTCCCTTTTTCTTCTTTCCATGCTGCCGGCCGCCTCGTTATCAATCACTCGGGTGGTTCGCTCCGACTCGACCGCGCTTAAGGTCTCATCGATGATCTCATCGAGTGTGGTTGCGGTGGATTCGATACCACCGGTCAGCGGGTAGCAGCCAAGTGTACGGAAACGCACACTCTTGTGCTCGATCTTCTCACCCGGACGAAGCTTCAGGCGGTCATCATCTACCATGATGATCTGTCCGTCACGCTCGATGACCGGACGCTCCGCTGCAAAGTAAAGCGGCACGATGTCGATGTTCTCTCTCTTGATGTATTCCCAGATATCGGTCTCTGTCCAGTTGGAAATCGGGAAGACACGGATGCTCTCGCCCTTGTGGATCTTCGAGTTGTAAAGTTTCCACATCTCCGGGCGCTGGTTCTTCGGATCCCATGCATGGTTCTCGTTACGGAAGGAGAAGATTCGCTCCTTCGCACGGGACTTCTCCTCGTCGCGTCGTCCGCCACCGAACGCAGCGGTAAATCCGTATTTGTTTAACGCCTGCTTCAACGCCTGCGTTTTCATGATGTCAGTGTAAGCACTGCCATGATCGAATGGGTTGATGCCCTGCTTTACGCCATCCTCATTGATGTATTCGATCATCTCGATGCCAAGTTTCTTGGCTGTCTCATCACGGAACTTGATCATTTCCTTGAATTTCCATGTCGTGTTGACATGCAGGAATGGGAAAGGTGGCTTCTCCGGATAGAAGGCTTTCATCGCCAGATGGAGCATTACGGAGCTGTCTTTTCCGATGGAATACAGCATTACCGGTTTCTCACACTCGGCTGCCACTTCTCGTATAATGTAGATTGCCTCTGCTTCGAGTGCATCAAGATGGGATAATTCACTCATGTTGTTCCTCCTTTATGTAGGTCATTAATATTTATTCGAATCTTTCTTGTTTACCGTAATTACTTCGGTTGTGCCATCTGTCTTATCAATCTGCCAATTGAGCAGATCTCCCTGCGTGGAGACCGTCATCTTACTGCCCATACCGCCGATATCGGCTCCCAGATAGAACGAGATTGCACCGAATGCACACTCCTTGATACAGGAAGCGCAGCCCCAGCAGTCCTTCGGATAACGGATGTAGGCTTTCTTATTCTCATCCAGTTCGATCAGACTTCCCGGACAGACAGCGGTACACTTTGTACAGCCTTTGCATTTAAGTTTGTTAATTGAAATGCTCATACCGCATTCCTCCTTTCTTGGAACATCAGCCCATTCCAATTCGCCTTCGGCGAAGGGCTGACGCTACATGTCAACTTTCAAAAGAAAAGTTGACACCTTTCACTAAGTCTCTGTAGATCATCTCGATCCTGCCGTCCACCAGACGGGAATTCACATAGCGCAGCCATTCATCGGACTTCTCCGGATAATCCAGATTCTCCGCAAAGCTGTGCCAGCGCGTCTCTTTTCTCGCACGCAGATGTGCGATCACAGTCAGGCAGACCGTCAGCCGTTCCTTTAATTCATACACAAACATCAGCTCATGCATGTCTTCCGCTTTCAGCCCCTCCGCAAGTGTCTGGATCTGTTTGATCTTCTCCTCCGCCATATCCAGCTGCTTCGCATTAAACTGATAATGGGTTCCGATGCCTCCTGCGTAAGTATCCATCACTTTCTGCATCGCTTCTTCCAACTGCTCCACGGTAAACACCGCGTTTTCTTTCTGTAAGATGGCATCGTACTCAGCAACTTTGTCGTTCAGACTTTGAACCGATTGCGCAACTTCATGATTCCATGCCGCCTCTGTATCGTTCTTGATCTCAGCAATGTCCGTTCCGTTCGCTGTATCGGTGTGCGCATCTTCTATGCTTCCGGTCACACCCCTGTGGGCTTCTTCCGCATCGAGCTGCTCCACCATGCGAAGCGCTGCGATCTCGCCCTCAACCAGGGCTCCGGTCACATACTTCTGTGGACATCCGCCCGCTACATCGCCTGCGGCAAAAAGCCCGCGGATCGTTGTCTCACGGTTTGTGTCCACCCAATAACCGCTCGCCGTGTGTCCTCCGACAATATACGGCTCGGTGCCTTCGATCTCCACATTCTGCTCACTTGGGTTCTTTCCTGACTCTACCCATTTGAGGGTCTGACTCGGAGCCATGTTCAGGTACGCCTTGCGAAGCGCATCGTCCTGTTCCGCGCTGATACCTTCCGTCCGCAGATAACACGGTCCGCGCCCTTCCAGATTCTCCTGCACAGTTCCGTACACACGCTGCGAAGTGGTCAGACCGTATTTTGTCTCATACACCTCGCCCAAAGCATTCACCTGCTTCGCGCCGACGCCCTGTGCAATCGTTCCGGTCGGTGCGATCGTGTCTTTGCACCGGAGTGCGATAAAACGCATCTCGAAAGTGGTCATCTCTGCACCCGCGCGGATTCCCATCGCGTAACCCGCTCCCGTGTTAAATGGTGGATACCACATCTTATGTCTGGAGAATCCCGGATTGTTCGGTTTGTACAATCCTGCGGCTCCTCCGGTTGCGATCAGCACTTTCTTTGCACGGATCTCATATGCTTTCTGCTCCTCGATGGAGAAACCATACGCACCCTGAATCTCATTGTTTTCTACAATATAATCTGTAATATTTAAACGGTTGATCACCGTCACGTCATCTAATTTTGCTACCGCATCCGCAAGCAGCGGCTTGAAATTCTCACCGTTAATCTTGATGTTGCGATTTCCTCTGGCAACATACTCACCGTTCTCATCTTTTAAGATGACCAGTCCGAGCTGTTCCAGCTTTGCGGTCACACGGTTCAGTCCCTCCGACATGGTCAGAAGCAGATCCTCACGCACAATGTTGTCCGCATCCTTCTTCGCATAATCCACATAATCCTGTGGCTTTCTGCCTTTTACAATATAAGCATTTAAAGCGTTGACTCCGGCTGCCAGACAACCGCTTCGTTTGATGTTGGCTTTCTCCGCGATCACCACCGAATAGTCCGAATGCTCCCGGATTGTCAATGCCGCGTAGCAGCCGGCGGTTCCGCCGCCGATGATCAGGATATCTGTATATAAAACTTCTTTTTGATCGATTTTCATACCCGTTCCTCTCTTTATCTACAACCATTCAGCCCTCCACCAACATTCGCAAAATCCGTCATCTTCGATTCCGGTCGCTGCTATCGCAGCTTCCCATTTTGCTCATATTGGAAGGCGGCAACTCTATTCAGAGTTGTCATAGCATGAACACATGCACGCTTTCATGCCAGCATGACGCGTGAAGCATTCATGCTATAGATCTGAATAGTTGTTATATATAAAATACATCATCTGTCTGCATTTCCTGATTCTCCACAAGATACGTCTGATGCTCATCAAAGATGTACAGCCGATAGATCAGCACATACACTTTCTGCCCGATCTCCAACGCGTCTTTTTCGAGCGAGCGCTCCGCCACGATCTCGATGCCGTCGATGTCCACCACAATATCCAAGTGGTTGCCGCGAAAGACAATATCTTTTACGATACCTTCCTCCGTCGCACTGATGAACCGCTCCGGTTCGCTGCGCGAAAGCTTCACAAATTCCGGCCGCAGCACCGCATGATCTGCACCCTCGATCCTGTCAAAGCCGCGAAGTCTGTCATACTCATTGACCACCGAGGATCGTCCGATAAATTGCGCCACAAACGGCGTGTCCGGTGCCTTGTAGATTTCCATCGGCGTGCCCATCTGCTCGATGCGTCCGTGGTTCGTGATGATGATCTCATCCGCGACTTCCACCGCCTCGTCCTGATCATGTGTGACGAAAATGCTTGTGATACCAAGCTTTGTCACCATCTCCTTGAGCCACGTCCGAAGCTCCGTTCTTACTTTTGCATCGATCGCCGCAAACGGCTCATCAAGAAGCAGCACCTGTGGATTCGGCGCAAGCGCGCGGGCAAATGCGACACGCTGCCGCTGTCCGCCGGACAACTGATTCGGATAGCGTTTCTCAAATCCCGACAGTCCGGTCAGTTCCAACAATTCGGTCACGCGTTTCTTGATTTCTTTCTTCGGGACTTTCGCAAGCTCCAGACCGAATGCGACATTGTCATACACGGTCATGTAACGGAACAACGCGTAACTTTGGAACACAAACCCGATTCCGCGTTTCGCCGCCGGAATATCATTGACACGCTGACCGTCAATGTAAATGTCTCCGGAGTTCGGATTTTCCAGCCCGGCGATCATGCGAAGAAGCGTTGTCTTGCCGCTGCCGGATGGTCCGAGCAACGCGACCAGTCTGCCTTTTTCAATGCCAAAGCTTACGTTATCCGAGGCTTTAAAATCCCCATAATTTTTACAGATATTTCTCATTTCCACATACATACTGTCTACCTCTTTAACGTGGTGTGTGGGTTTTCTTATTTCGATACTCAAAGATGTTGCGAAGGATCAGAACAACGACCGCGATCAGCACCAGGATCGATGATACCGCAAATGCCGCGGTAATCGATGTGTCGGTGCCGGACATATACAAAGCGTCAATCTCAAGCGGAAGTGTGAATGTCTCACCTCTCGTCTTCGATAAGGCGTTGACTGCGCCGAACTCTCCAAGTGCTCTTGCTGTACAGAGGATGATGCCGTAGATCAGTCCCCACTTCATCTGCGGGAGCGTGATCCGGCGAAAGATTGTCCAGCCGCCGGCTCCCATGAGTGCCGCCGCTTCCTCCTCGTCTTTGCCTTCCGCATTCAGGATTGGGATAATCTCACGCGATACATACGGAAATGTAACAAAAATCGTTGCGAGCACAACGCCCGGCAATGCGAACGTAATCCGTATATTCGTTCCAAGGAGTTGATTGATCGCCCGGATGCCCGGGTACGTCCACCCAAGTCTGCCGAAGGTCATCAGAAATGCAAGTCCGACGATGACCGGCGAGATGGAAAACGGAATATCGATCAGTGTCGCAAGAATCTGCTTGCTCCTAAATGAAAACTTGGTCAAAAGCCACGCTGCCGCCACCCCGAAAAAGGTATTGACCGCTACCGCGATCACGGTTGCAAGAAGCGTTACAAGAAGTGCGCTTCTGACATATTCGGTCGAGATCGACTGCAGATAAAACTTTATGCCTTCGCCCAACGAATTTACGATGATCGAACAAAGCGGAAGTACCAGCATGATTCCGATAAACAGGACGCTGATCGCGATCAATATGTATTTTGTTATTTTCTTACTGCTTTGCTCCATGTGTGTTCCCTCTATCTGCTTTTTCATGTTTCCCCGTCAATTTGCGAAACCGCACGCCAGACATGCATGCCTGCTATTTATAAAACATTTGTCCTGGCTGCCTGCCGCATCTGCACGATGTTGACACCCAGCAGGATCACAAACGAAAAAATCAACATAACAAGCGCGATCGCTGTAGCGCTCGCGTAATCGATGTAACCAAGCTTCTGCATGATCACATACGATACTACCTGTGTCTGCTCTCTGGCGCTGTTGCCGGAGATGTAGATCACGCTTCCGTACTCGCCGATACCTCTGGCAAAAGCAAGTCCGAATCCGGTTAAGATTGCCGGCCGGATTTCCGGAAAAATCACTTTATAAAATGTCTGCCAACGATTCGCACCCAACATAAAAGACGCTTCCTCATACTGAAGATCCAGCTTTTCCAGTACCGGCTGCACCGCACGGATCACAAACGGAATTCCGATGAAAACCAATGCGATGATCAGTCCCAGGTGCGTGTATGATACTTTGATGCCAAGCTTCGCAAGCGGTTTCCCAAGGAATCCGGTCTCTGAATATAGTTTTGATAACGTGATACCAGCGACTGCCGTGGGCAGTGCGAAAGGAAGCTCGATGCATCCGTCAAGCAGGCGTTTCCCGGGGAAATCGTACCGGACGAGCACCCACGCCACGATGACACCAAACACGCAGTTGACAAATGCCGCCGCCAGCGAGCACAGGATACTGGTGCGAAACGCATGCAGCACATTCGGCTTTGTTACCAGCGAAAAGAACTCCGCCGGTGAAAGCTTCAGTGCGTAGACGAGCACCGATGCCAGCGGGATCAGGATGAGCAGGGAAAGCATCGTTATCACGATTCCCATTGTCAAATGATATCCCGGGATCACTCTTACTTTTTTCGTTTTGTTAGTACTCGTAGATTTCATCAAACATTGCTCCATCGTCAAAATAGGTCTTGTACGCGTTGTCCCATCCGCCGTAATCCTTGATCGTGTACAATTTTACGTCCAGGTCAAATTGATCCGCATACGCATTTAAAATTTCTTCATTGCTCGGTCGGTATCCGTATTCTGCCGCAGTTCGCTGCGCCTCGTCGCTGTACAGATACGATAAATATTCGCGGCTGACTTCCTGCGTGCCGTTCGCATCCGCATTGTCATCAACGATCGCCACACTCGGCTGCGCCAAAATGCTGACCGACGGCGTGATCCGTTCGTACTCATCCGGATAGCTTCTCATTGTTGTCAGAGCCTCATTTTCCCACGCGATCAGCACATCACCCTTTTGGTTTTCCACAAACGTTGTTGTCGATCCGCGTGCCCCGGAATCCATGACGGACACCTGTGCATACACCTTTTTCAAAAAGTCTTTTTCCTTTGACTCATCACCGTAGTTTTCCTTCGCATAGGACAATGCTGCAAGGAAGTTCCAACATGCGCCGCCGCTGCTCTTCGGATCCGGCGTGATCACTTCCACATCCGATCGGATCAGATCATTCCAGTCCCGTATGTTCTTTGGATTGTTTTTTCTCACAAGAAAAACGATCGTGGACGTGTACGGTGCTGAGTCCTTGTCGAACTCTTTCTGCCACCCCGGCTCAATCAGTCCCGTCTGCTCGATCAGTGTGATATCATGCTCCAAAGCCAGTGTTACGACATCCGCGTTACAGCCCTCGACGACCGAACGTGCCTGCGCACCGGAGCCGCCGTGCGACTGGATGACTTCCACTTTCTTTCCGAACTTCTCTTCGTAATAGTTCTCAAACATCGGATTGTAGGCTTCGTAAAATTCACGCGTCGGATCGTAGGAAACATTTGTGATCGTAAGTGTATCGCCTTTGTTTCGCCCGCATCCGGTGAGCGCCAGTGTAAGGAGAATTGTGACTGCTGCCAGACGTCTTGACCTTCGTTTCTTTTTGTTGCAGCCTGATTTCTCTTGAGGCTTTGCCAAACCTCCTTTATATGTAATTGTGAAGTTTGAAAACTTTTGATTCTGCTTCACGCTTTTATCCTCTTGCCTGGTGTAAAAATTTTCACGCCAGCTTCTGTTAAGTCGTAACTCTTCGCTTAAAACAAAGAGGTCGAAAGATATCGCTCTCCGGTATCCGGCAGCAATACAACGATTCTCTTACCCACATTCTCCGTCCGCTTCGCAAGTTCGGTTGCCGCCCAAAGCGCCGCTCCGGAGGAGATTCCAACAAGCAGTCCATCCGACTTTGCGACCTCACGCGCCGTCTCAAACGCTTCCTCGTTGCCCACCTTGATGACCTCATCCACAAGACTCATATCCATAACCTTCGGAATAAATCCGGCACCGATTCCCTGAATCTTGTGTGGTCCCGGCTTCTCTCCGGATAATACCGCCGATGTCGCCGGCTCCACAGCGATAATTTTCACGTTCGGATTCTTCTCCCGAAGTCCCTCTCCGGTTCCGGTCAGTGTTCCACCGGTTCCTACGGATGAAACAAAGATATCCACATTACCGTCCGTATCCTTCCAGATTTCCTGTGCCGTCGTAACCTTATGGATTTCCGGATTGGCTTCATTCTCAAACTGCTGCGGAATGAATGCGTTTCCATATTCTTCTTTCAGCTGCGCCGCCTTCTCGATCGCGCCCCGCATTCCCGCACGTCCCGGTGTCAACACGATCTCTGCGCCGAGTGCCTTCACGATCTTGCGCCGCTCCATGCTCATCGTATCCGGCATCGTCAGGATCAGATGCAATCCCTTAGCTGCCGTCACGAAAGCAAGTCCGATTCCGGTGTTGCCGCTTGTCGGTTCGATGATCACCGTATCCTGATTGATCTTTCCTTCCTTAATTCCCTGCTCGATCATTGCATTCGCCACACGATCCTTGACGCTTCCCAGCGGATTAAAATATTCCAGCTTCGCTATAACCTGTGCGCTAAGCGAATGCTTCTTCTCATAATTGGATAATTCCAGTAACGGTGTGCCTCCGATCAGCTCCGTCAATTGTTTTGCAATCTTCTCCATAAACTGTTCCCTCTTATGTTCTGCAAATATGTTATGACCTATAATACCCCACTATTCCTACCATGTCAATAGGTATTGTGGGCTTTGTGTATAAAAATGCATTTTGAGTTAAATATTACCTTATTCACATGTGAAATCTGTATGAATATAGTAAAAAGCATGAAAAGTTCTTGAAATGAACCATTTTGAATGATAAAATTTTAACTTGCGCGTTTATATTTTTTTAATAAACACTTTATAGATATTTTACAGAGAGGATAAAACTTCATGAACGAATTACGCCCGAAACTTTTTGACGTGATGAAAGGCTACACAAAGACCCAGTTGATCAAAGATATCATTGCCGGAATCATTGTTGCCATCATCGCACTCCCACTTTCCATCGCACTTGCGATCGCATCCGGTGTCGGACCTGAACAGGGACTTTACACCGCAATTATCGCAGGCTTTTTTATCTCCTTCTTCGGAGGAAGCCGCGTACAGATTGGCGGACCGACCGCTGCTTTCGTTGTTATCATCTACGGAATCGTGACAGAATACGGAACTGACGGACTGATCGTTGCAACGATCCTCGCCGGAATCATTCTGGTGATCATGGGTATCTGCCGCTTTGGTTCCCTGATCAAATACATCCCTTATACCATTACAACCGGCTTTACATGCGGTATTGCCGTCACTTTATTTGTTGGACAGCTGAAAGATTTCTTCGGAATGGATATCGCGTCGGTTCCTTCCGAATTCTTAGATAAGATCATTGTGTATGCGAAAAATATCGGTTCTGTCAATGTGACTGCCACACTGATCGGACTTCTAGCCGTGGTGATCATGCTTGTCTGGCCAAAAGTTACCGATAAAATTCCCGGATCACTCATTGCGATCATTGCAACTACCGCAATCGTTTATTTTGCCAAACTTCCGGTCAACACGATCGGCAGCGTTTACGGCGAATTAAA
>CAKRKX010000021.1 GCA_934358675.1 uncultured Agathobacter sp.
ATATTGTCCACCCATACCGGATATGAAACAGACTTTTCACTGCCTCTAAACTTATAGCTTATCGTAAACAGGTATTTATTGTTTTCCGTCGCCGTCCTCGTTGCACCGGATGCAACCTTTACATCCGTGATTCCCAGCTTCGGCATATCCTCCGCCTTTACACTGATCGTCACGTCACGATTTGTAAGTGTATCCACTGACAATGTATGGCTGATTTTCGGTCCAAGACCTACACCCTGATTAAAATAAAAGCTGAAGCTGTCCGTCGCCTTGATTTCTTCCGTCACCGGATCTTTGAGAATTCCGGTGATTTTGTATACACCGCTTGACGAGCCCAGTGGCATTCTTAATGTAATCTGCTCCTGTGACTGTGCCTTTCCAAAGCAGGCATCCAGCGCATTACCGGTCTGTGTATCTGTCAGTGTATATTCCGTAGCATACTCTTTCTTTCCTTTCTGCCGGATCGTCACAAGAGACTGTACAGCAACCGTTTTATTTATTGTGGATGCATCCCAAAGCTCCATGGAAAAGTCTTCTATATTGGAATCTGCAGCACCACCATCCAGCACAAGCTGCATCCAGTCTACGCTTACGACCCAGGTCGGCGGAGCCACCGTCACAGATATGACATTTTTTCCCTTTTTTAATTTTTCAAGCGGTATCTCCAACACCGTCGTGTTCCACGTATTGTCCGTGCCCGACAGATAACCGATCGTCTCGTTATTATATTTTTTATTAAATTGATTTGTCTGATCCATCGGCAGATAAATGTCATCATTGAGATACACATAATCTGTCTCTCCGTAATCCTCATCCACATCATACGCCTTGACCGCCAGATAGGCACTCTGTGTCGGCAGCTCATCCAGTGTAAATGCAAGCTCGATCGGATGTTTTCTGTCTGATGAGCACACATTCACATCCATATCGCCATCTGCCTTGCCCGTATGACTGTTGTTCTCGTTGTCTTCCGTGATCATCAGTGTCTGTGGATGGGGTACAGAAGCCGGTGCCTTGGCCGGTGCTCGCAGGGGCTGGTCCAAATCCCATGCAGCAACAGACATGACATTCTCTTCCGGCGGCATGACACCGTAATCCTCCACCAGATCCTCCAGTGTCAGAAGCTTTGGTATTTCATCCTCCGCCATCCGCTGCTGTATCACTTCCGGATAGTGATACGGGCATTTTTTATCCATACAGTCCGTATCCGTATCACGTATATGCTCCAGACCTTCCAGACGTGCAACAAGCTCCGCCAGACGCTCCTCATCTTCTACGGAAAGTGTTTCTTTCTCCTCTGTATCGTCTGTTTTATTTTCTTCAAGCCACGCATCCAGCTTCTCCCTCGCTTCGGTCAGCTGCTCCGGATCTATCATATCCGTGTTTTTCTCACCTGTGCAGAGGTAGGTAAGGGGATCCGGCAGCTTTTCTAACAATGCAAACAGTTCTGCGATCGTTTGTCCCGCAGGATCCGCGATCGTTACACTTATCTGCGGAAGACTGACACCATCCGCTACCACATAGTTCTCCGGAATAACCGGCAGATAGACATAACAATTCCCCCAAGTGGCAGAATCGAAGCTGTCCGTCATGTCGGTTTCCCATGTCACATCAATGGACACCTCCTGCGCACTTTTTACAAGCGGAATCGTTTCTACCGGTTCCGGACTTTCTGTTGCAGCTTCGCCTTCTCCCGGATTAAGGTTTTCCTCCGGTTTTGTGTCTTCTCCCGATTCTGCGCCTTCTCCCGGTTCTCTTTCTTCATCAGGTGTCTGGATTTCTCCGGATTCTGCTCCCTCTTCTGTGGAGTTTTCTTCTTCCTGCGCGGCATCATCCGCCGGCTCATCCACGCTCTGTGTATCCAGCATTACGGTAAGCGTATCCGGAAAAACGATTTCGCTTTCCTGTGCGCCAACAGACAGAAACTGTACTGCTACGGTTTCGTCCAGATCCGCAAATCCCGTAATCACTCCCTGTGGTTTAATTCTTTCACCGGCTGCTGCAAACGCTGTGAAATCAACGCTTGTGAATACAAGCGACGCTGTCATAAGAAGTGCTGTACCACGCACAAATTTTTCATATTTCTCTCTCTTTGGCCTCTGCATCTTCATACCTGCTCACCTTCCCTTTTTATCTTTATCGTGATCCGACAACTACTCGATCACCCCATGATATTCTTAGATACATTATAACGAAACTTCTTTTTTGAATGGGCTTCTTTGCGGATTTGGTCACTTTTTGGGCGGATTTGGCTACCCCCTGTTTCGTTGACTCAATCCATCTTCTTTGCTACACTATAGATATCATTGTAGACGCTGGGCAAGCCTGTTTGATGCGCTTTTACACCAGTTAAATATAGGAGTTTCGCAATCGCTTACAGATAAATTAACGGAAAGGGGACTTAAACCTTGCAGATTGCTTTATGTGATGATGAAATAACAAACCATGAAAAAACCAGAGAACTTATCAGGCAGTATAAACAGATACATCCTGAACGTACCCTTTCCCTGTCATCTTTCTTATCCGGAAGGGAGCTTATCAACCATGTCGATGAACACGGTGGCTTTGACCTCTATATTTTGGACTGCATTATGCCGGAAATGAACGGTATTGAGCTTGGTGCGGCGCTCAGAATGCGTGATGATGCGGGTCTTTTACTCTACCTCACTACATCTGCGGACTTTGCGCTGGATTCCTACCGGGTAGATGCCTTTGATTATCTGTTAAAGCCTGTGGACAAGGCGATGTTTTTCCAAAGCCTCGACAAGGCTTACCACGCTTTCTCACAGATCATGCAGGAAACCGTTGCGATAAAGACAGCTGGCAGCATCCGCCTGCTTCCCATCGCGGACATCCGGTATGCGGAGCGCAAAGATAAGCATATCGACTATCATCTGGCAGATAACGCTGTGATACACAGCAGCAGCTTCAACGGCTCTTTCCAGAACGCGGTAACAGAGCTGTTGGCGCACAAAAGAATGCTTCTGGTCGGTTCCTCTTTTGTCGTAAATCTGTTCCACGTCACTGAAGTTACAAAATCAGACCTGATACTGACCGGGAATCTCCACGTTCCGGTTCCCCGCCGCATGTATGAAACCGTCAAGAAGGAATGGGCGGATTTCTGGCTGAACGGAGGCAGATACCATGCTTTTTGAAGACAATATTATTTTTTTACTTTTGAAGGTTATGATCACCTTCATCGGAACCCTGGGCATGATGGGTTCCACCACGAAGTTCCGCTACGTGAAAGAGAAACCTGTCAGCATTATGATTTTTGCCGCCTATGTCCTTTATGTTATGGTCTCTTCCTATGCGATCATCTATTTCTTTAGTTTTCAACATTTGCTGCGGATATTCATTGTGACCATATCCTGCCCGGCGATCGTGCTGCTGCATAATATATCTGACGAACCCTTCCCGCGGCTTGTATTCATTCGCGCGACACATATACTTGTCTCTTTATATATTGCAGGTACCATCACGCTCATAAATACTGCGCTGCATGGAACGGAGCTTTCCGATATCCTGATGCGGCTGCTCGCCTATCTGATCGTCATTCTGTTTGACTTTCATTTTGTGCGGCATATCTATCTGGATTTCATCACTGTGATCCGGAAAGGCTGGGGAATTCTTTCCCTGATTCCCTGTGCCCTGATCATCCTTGCCGTGGCTCTTGCTTTCTATCCTGAACATTATATCAATCGCCCTACAAGTGTCCTGATGATCTATCTGCTCGGTGCTGTCATAATTGTTCTCTACACTGCGATCGGCGTATATCTTTCCACGCAGTACCACAGACAGGCCATGGAGCAGAACCGGGAAATTCTTAAGCTGCAGGTGCAAAATATACAAAGAGAAGCTGCTGATATGGAAGCGCTTATGAATCAGACAAGGATTATCCGGCATGATACCAGACACATGCTCTCCACAATCGCCACTCTGGCCGAGAATGGGGATATGCAGGCAATCCTTGACTTTATCGGCGTCGCAGACGAGAATCCCGATATGCCGGAGACCTCCTGTTACTGCACAGATGCCCTTTTGGACACTACGCTTTGTTCGTATTTTAAGATGGCAGAAGAATCCGGCATCCGGCTTCAGACCTCACTTGCCATCCCGGATTCTCTTCCGGTTGACTCTGCCGGGCTTGCCATCTGTTTTGCCAATGCGCTCGGAAATGCCATAGAAGGTTGTGAAAGACTCCCTGAGGAGGAACGAAAAATTATTGTGAAATGCATTGAGAAGCCTAAGCTGATGTTTGAAATTAAAAGTTCTTATTCCGGCAGGATCACCTTTGACAGAAACGGTCTTCCACATTCACCGGAGGGCGGTATGGAAATTCATATCCGTTCCATTGCTGCATTCTGCGAAAAGCATGATGCCTTTTACTCCTTTACCGCAGAAGGCGGCTGGTTCAAGATTACGGTCGCATTATGATAATACATAAAAATGGGGGAATACTATGATTTTTGATAATAATACGGCATACCAGATTTACCGCATCTTTGTTGCCATATTTGGCACGCTCGGTATGGTTCTCGCCACGACTCCAATGAAAAAAAACACTAGAAGAAACTTTCTTTTCTTAGGTGGATATGCGGTCTACTCCATCGCGTTCACTTTCTTCTCCATTCATTTTGGGGGATTTTTGTCTTTTCTCAGAAGTGTGATCTTTACGATTTCTCTGCCTGGCGTGATCATGATCTACATGGCTGCAGACACCTCCGTCTCAAGACATGTCTTCAAGTGCCTGTCGCAGCTTCTGCTCTCGCTCTATCTTCTTATCAGCGTAACTCTGCTCAACACTCTGTTTAAAGGCACGCTGCAGACCAATGCCATACTGCTGCTGTCCGTCTATATTGCTATGATCGCTGCGGAATTTTTCTTTTTGAGAAAACCTTTCCTGAATATAAGCGGAATCAATGCCAGGGGATGGGGCATTCTCGCTCTGATCCCAATCGCCTTTTTTCTCTTTGTAATGACGCTCGCACTCTATCCGGTTCATTATACGCAAAATCCATCCTTCGCGCTCCTGTTCTACCTCTCCGGTGCTGTCATTGCCATCATTTACTATGCTGTATTCCAATATCTGCGCACACAGTACCAATACCAGATGGATGAGCAGAACCGGGAAATTCTGGAAATGCAGATACAGGGAATAAAGAAGCATGCCGAAGATACCAAACGAAACGCAAAGGAAGTAGAACTCGTCTGGCAGGATACTCACAAGATGCTGTCCGGGATCGCCGCACTTGCCAGAGAAGGCAATGCCAAAGCCATCCTTGACTTTGTCACCGAAGCATCCGCATTAAACCGTCTGAATATTCCCGCGCATTACTGCAGCGATCCTATATTGAATGCTACGCTCACAGCCTATCTCGGCCAGGCCAAAAGTTCCGGCATTACCATAGAGCACCATCTTGCGATTCCCGATAAACTTCCTGTCGATTCAGCCGAGCTTTCCATCTGTTTTGCCAACGCCCTGGAAAATGCCATAAAGGCCTGTGCGTCTCTCCCGAAAAAGGAACGGAAAATTATCATCCGCTGTATCCACAAACCGGCCTTCATGTTTGAGATTGAAAATCCTTACAAGGGGTCCATTACTTTCGGAAGAAACGGACTGCCCATTTCCACCCGGATCGGACACGGAATTGGAACGCGCTCCATTATGGCTTTCTGCGAAAAGCATAACGCCTTCTACAATTTTTCCGCAGAGGGCGGCTGGTTTAAAGTTATGATCTCTCTGTAATCCGTATCTATAGCGCGAGAAACGCCTGATAAGCATTCAGCCGCCCGAATCCCCACGCCGTATTCGGATATACCATATCCCGGTTTCTATCGCATCCACGGATCAGCACATTGCCAATCTCCACGGAATTCAGTGTGAGTGCATCCTGACGGAAAACGCCCCATTCCATGAGCTGTGCACACGCACCTGCCGTAATCGCCGCTGCAACGGAAGTGCCGCTTGCAGTCACATAATTGCCCCGTGTGCCTACGCCCTGTACACGGACGGCCGGAGCACAAAAATCCGGTTTCACCACCGAGCGCACCGTAAAGCCTCTGCCGGAATCCATATAAATCCCCTTATCCGCCACCTGATAGCCTCCCACCGTAATCGGAATCTGTGCGCTCGACGGACTCGTCAGCGTGATATCCGGATCCGGTCGAAGAAAGAACACATCGAAAGGCAGCATCCCTTTCATGGGAAGCCACACGTGAAAGCTTCCGGTAATCGTTGTGTCCGGATACACCGACAGTGTCCAGATTCCTCTCGCAGCCTTGTCAAAACGGACAAACACAAGCTGATCTCCCCTCGTTCTCCCTACCGACCGATAGTCAATCTCCACTCTCGTACCCTCAAGCACAAAAGAATACTCCTGATACGCCCCCACTCTTATAGCAATCTGTGGCAGTCGTCTTCCCGACGGTGAAGTCACAGACACGGCAAATACTTCCGGTGCGGATGCCCATAATTCCAGATAGAACCCCGGCATATCGTTCTCCACATCGATTTCCACCTCCACCGGATTGGATTGTAGCGCATTCCTTGCGTTGTTGCCCGACGGCCCAAATGTGACATTGCTCGTTCCGTGAAAATGATGCTTTGCGTTTGCTTCGTTTCCGGATGCAATCACCACACACCGGCGGTACAAGGTTCCCACAGCATTCAGATATTCTTCCAGCTCGCTTCCGCCCGAGTGACTTCCATTGTTTGTTCCCATCCCAAGGCAGATGATAAGCGGCTTCTGCAGCTGCCGGGCTTTTTGTTCCAGATAGGCGACAGCTGCCATAATGTCATTCTCCTGATAGACAGGCGTACTTCTCGGAATATAGAAGAAATCCCGCAGATATCGCTTTGCCTCCTTGACTTTTACCATCGCGATATCACAAAGCGGTGCGGCTCCGATAAAGTTGGCTGCCGCATCCTCGCTCCCGCAGGCGATACTTGCAAGCAGGGTTCCATGTCCGTTTTCATCCCGTTGCGGAACGATCGTATAAGGATCATCCACCGCAAGTGCCTCATCGATATCCGCCTTCGTGTATTCTACTCCGTAAGCAAATCCATCTGGAGAACGCCTCCTCTTTTTTGTGCTGCCATTGTGCATATCGGATTCCTGAGACGCTGCAGGCGTATCTGCTTCCGGGGCTTTCTCATCCTCTGTCCCTGCATTTTCATCCGCCCCCGGTGTCCCTGTCTGATCCCAGATCGCAAGTATTCGTGTTGTTCCCGCGTTGTCCTTAAAGCACGCATTGGTATAGGTGATTCCGGTGTCGATGAATCCGACAAGAATGCCCTGTCCACGCAGGGACAGGGCCGGTTGATTCTGCAGCTGCAGTATACCGCTCTCCTCAAGTGCCGCTGTATCGAGCAGACCAAAGCACTTGGGAATTGCCGTATATGTATAGGTTTGTATGCTAAGCGGCGGCACGCTGCCCCGCTCATAATAATGAATATCCAGATTGTTGCTGATTGGCTGAACACAAACGGGTTCGAAAGGATAACGCTCCAGCGACTCCCGCGGAATGATCACATCATAGGTATCGTTTGATTTAATGAAGGCATCACAATTCATAGAAACTCTTTTTCACTATTCTATGTCCGGGATTTCCTGAATATTCATAACTCTTTCGGTCATTCTTTTGCGGACATACGGCTCGAATGGCAGGTAAAATAAAGAATCTGGTATTCTTCTGCGATCTTCTGCAACAGTTCGTTTCCGTGCTCCACCTTCTCCTCATCGAGATTGACAAACGGATCATCCAGTACAAGGAACGGCTTCTCGCCCGGATACATCGCATCGACCAAAGCCAGTCGCATACACACGCCGAGCAGATCCTGATAGCCCGCAGACAACCACTTTGTCTCGCGCAGCTCGCCCTGCTCCTTCACCTGCACATCGATGTTGGCATTGACCATCCAGTTGCCGCTCGCATCGCCGGTCAGAAGCTCATAATACTTGCCGAATCCGTTCTCGATCGGTCCGAGATAGCGCGCCGAGAACTGCTCCTTTGCTGTCTGTAAGAATTCCTGTGTCAACTGCAGCGTATGATAGGTCTGCGCCTCCAGTTCCTGATCACGCTTACAGATTTCAAGCTGCTCCTGCTTCTCATCTCGCACATCGAGCTGCTCCTGCATGTCCTCAAGCTGATGCGTGTACTGCTCGATTGCATCACGGACATCTTCGATCCGATCGTCCACATCGCGGATCATCTCATTGAGCTCATCGAGTGTATATGGGCACTTCTCAACCGAATTGATCTCCCCCATCGGATACTCCATCTCAAACTGCGCCTTCTTCTTGCAGGCGAGTTCATAGGATTTTACCGCAAGCCGATACTCAGCGCCCTTCATCTGCAGCTGGCTCAATCCCGCTGCAATATCCTCTCCGAAATCCACACCAGTCGACTGCCCAAACGCAAGAAGCGACTCGCGGATACGGTTAAATTCCTCCCTTGCTGCATCGCTTTTGGCTGCACGTGTTTTCAGGCGCTCATACTCATGAATCTGATTCTTCAACTCATAAAGGCTCGAGCGCGCATCCCTTGCATCATAGGTAATATGGTAGTTTTCAAGAAAATTCTGTGCTCTCTGCTGGATACGCTCCGCTTCACCGGAGGCCTCATCCATCGTCTTCTGAATCTCTTCCACCGGCTCACGCAGCTTGCGTTCCTCCTCCTGATACTCCAGAAGAAGTTCCTTGGCGCGCCGCACATCACGGTCTGCCAAAGCCTTGCGCATCGCAAGCAGGAAAATGCCGATCACGATTGCCAGTGCTCCGGCTCCGATCATAACCATCCGGTAGTCTTTTACTTCCGGCAGGACAAAGCCGACAACAGCCGCTGCAATACCCGCCAGGATCAAAAGCACCGCCGGTACGATCATCGCGATCCTGCGTTTGGCAGGAACCGTCGGCTCCTCGCGCTTCATCGCCATCGCCTCAAAATAAGAGATTTTCGTCTCTAACTGACTCTTCTGTTCACGCAGCTTGGCAAGTTTCTCCAGCTGCTGATCCATATCGCGGATCTGCGACTCCTCCGGACATCCGTCCGCAAACATATCGGTAAGCTTCGCATACTGAGTCTTCTCCTCGTCCGTCAGTCCCAGATTGTAAAGAGTCGTCTTAAGCACGCCCATCATCTGCACGTCCTGATTCTTCTGCTGGAACTCCTCATCCTCCGGCACGCGTTCCGGAAAGACATCCGCATACTGTTCAACATGTGCCTTACTCTGCTCCACTTCGTCGCAGAGCAGCTGATAATTGTGCTTTAAATTTTCTCTCCGGTTCTCCTCGCTTGCAACCTGCAGCGCCCTGGCATACTGACCGCGGATATCAGACAGCTCCTTTCTCTGTGCCTGCTTGTCCGCAAGCTTCCGGGTAAGTTCCTGAGCGGCCGTCTCCGCCGCATCGAAGCTCCGGAGCTCCTCCGTCAAAAGCGTGATCATGTTCTTACGCTTTTTCATGGAACCGGTCGCACGGTCCGGCGAAAGCTTATTCATCCGGTCATGGATGCGCTTCGTCGCACTGTCAAAATTGTTGATATCGTTGGTATTCTCCGCCAGATTGCCGAGCTTTGCGTTGATGGCATCGGTCGATCCGCTCTCACAGTCATTCTGTGCGATAAAAGCGCTGCGCTTGAACGACGCACTGTCAAGCCCGAAGATCTCACTTCCGATCTCCGATGAGAAATCGTGGCACTCCAGATTTGTCGACAGATCATACAGATGGTACTCATCCGTCTTCTCTGTCTTGCCAAACGTGCGGCTGATGCGGTACGCCTTGTCCTGATAGGTAAAATCAAGCTCACCGCCGAACGTACCTCCCTGCCACGGGCGGTACACCACGCGCTCCTTATCAAACGATCCCGACTCTTTCTTGGAGTCAAATCCATAGAACATAACGCGTAAAAAAGCCGCAAGCGTACTCTTGCCCCATGCATTCGGCTCATGAAACAGGTTGACCCCGCCCGTAAAATCAATGGACAGATCGGAGAGTTTTCCAAAATTATCGATATGACAAGATAATAATTTCATCTTAGATCTCCTCCCCTGACAATGCCATAATTCCACAGCGGATTACCTGTGTTTTCTCATCTTCGCTTAAATCGGAGCTTAACACCATGCGGATAAACTCGCCTTTGAGCGAAGCGTCCTTCTCGTAATCACTGTAATCCACACGAAGATGCGTGTGGTCATACACCTTTTCAAAATAGAAATAATCCGTGAACAGATCCTGCAGATATTCGCAGTTGAACTCGCTGTCCACTTCCACGTCTCCGGTCAGCACAAACTTGACCATGCTTCCGGACGGATACGAAGTCTCGGCGATCGCCTGCTCCATACGTTCCGCCACTTCCTGTGTCGTCATCGCTCCGGTGACATCCACCTCAAGTGTGTACAATGTTCTTGCCGCGATCGGCACAAATGTCGTGGTCGCGCGGTGCTGCTGCTCATCGATATCGAGCACAACAAAGCCTTTTTCCCCGCATTCGTCAAAGCCTCGCCCCTCAAGACATCCCGGATAGCAGTATATTCCACGGTTATCAAGTACATCCTGTACCAATCCATGTACATGTCCCAATGCCAGATAATCAATGTTCTTATTCTTTAGTTCATTCAGGCTGATACTCTCTGCCTGCTCCTTGCTCCTGTAATTGCCAAGCTGACCGTGTAGCATCACAATATTGTAATCATCGTGATTTAACACAAGCGAATTGTATACCGTCACCTGATTGGCGGAATTCAGCTCGAGTCCCGAGATCACCACATTTCCGTAACGGTACGCTGTCCATTCCTCGCCAAAAAGCAGAAGATTCTCCGGAATCTCCTCCATCTTGGACAGAAAGTTATCGCTGTCATGGTTTCCCCTCAAATACAGGAAATCGATTTCCGGATGCGTACAGATCATATCGCGCACGGTGTTGCGCGCCATGGCAGACACATTCCTCGTGTCAAAGAGATCCCCCGCGATCAGGATCGCACGCACATCATTCTTCGCGGCATATTCCACCATTCTTGTAAAGGTTCTTAAGATTTCCTTTTTGCGCTCCCTCGCCTGCTCCTTCGTCAGATTCGCCGTCATCTTCGAATCCAGATGCAGGTCTGCGCAATGCACAATTTTCATAGTATCCTCCTCTGCGCCACATCTCTGATGCAGCGCCTGTGGTGCTTCTTTGAAGCATCACTTGTGGTGCTTCTTTGAAGCATCACTTGCGGTACATCTTTGATGTATCGCTTGTGGTGCATCTTTGATGCATCGCTTATGGTTATATCTCTCTAAATTACATCTCGGTCGCATGCTCCGGGATTGCGGCCATTCCGCGCATCTCAATGAGCGGACCGCCCTTCTTCTCCACATAATCCTCCGTAATCGTCACACGCCCGATATTGTCATCCTTCGGGATCTCATACATGATGTCTAACATAAATTCCTCGATGATCGCACGAAGCGCACGCGCTCCGACTTTCTTCTCCTGCGCCTTCTTGGCGATCGCACGAAGCGCCCCCTCATCAAATACCAGATCCACCTCATCCATCGCGAGCAGCTTCTGATACTGCTTGATGATCGCATTCTTCGGTTCCTGCAGAATCTTGACCAGCATATCCTCGGTCAAAGCCTCAAGCGAGAACAGCACCGGAAGTCGTCCTAAGAACTCCGGAATCATACCGAATTTTCTCACATCCTCAACGGTTACTTTCATAAGAAGGTTCTCGTCATCGTCATACTTGTCCTTTAAATCCGCGCGGAATCCGATGGAAGCTTCCTTATTTAAACGCTCCTTTATAATCTCTTCCAGTTCCGGGAACGCTCCTCCACAGATAAAGAGAATATTCTTTGTATCCACCGTTGTCATCGGAACCATCGCATTCTTGCTGCTTGCACCTACCGGGACTTCAATCTCCGCGCCCTCCAGAAGCTTTAACATTCCCTGCTGCACCGACTCGCCGCTGACATCCCGCTGATTCGTGTTGCGCTTCTTGGCAATCTTATCAATCTCGTCGATAAAGATGATACCGTGTTCCGCGCGCTCCACATCATTGTCTGCCGCTGCCAGAAGTTTACTGACAACGCTCTCGATATCGTCACCGATATAACCGGCCTCCGTCAGCGAAGTCGCATCGGTAATCGCAAGCGGCACATCAAGAAGACGCGCCAAAGTCTTTACCAGATAGGTCTTACCGGAACCGGTCGGTCCGATCATGAGCATGTTGGACTTCTCGATTTCCACACCATCCTGATCATCGGACATCACACGCTTGTAATGGTTGTACACGGCAACCGACATCACTTTCTTCGCATGTTCCTGACCTACCACATACTCATCAAGGCTTGCCTTAATCTTATGCGGTGCCGGAATCGAATGAATATCAAGTACTGCCTCTTCTTTCTTTTCCTTCGGTTTCTTTTTCTTGATCTTCTGCGACTGCGGAATACCTCCCTGCAGATCCGCCAGATTGATCATGCTGATATTGGGCATCTTGCCCATATTCATATTCATGATGTCACCCATGTTGAATCCACCGGTGTTCATCGTATCGAACGTCTTCTGCATACAATCATTACAGATGCAGATTCCCTGCTGAATATGGATCATCTTCCCCGCAACACTCTCCGGTCTGCGGCAGATGTAGCAGATATCTTCGTATTCATTATTCTTATTTGTATCATCTACTGTATTTTTATTCTGATCTTCAGACATTATCCGTCTCCTTTTCACTTTCCATCTTAACTTAATAGTATAACGGATGCCGCCCGCAATGACAAGTTTACTGCGAAGATTTCATTTTTCTTTTACGATCACTTTCGGATGGTATCCACCGGTTTTTACCTCCTAGATTCATCCGATGTATTTATCGTATATTCACTTTATAAAAATGCAGAACGGTAATATTGTCCAAAGTTTCAGCATGGTATTTGTGCATATTATCCTTTTGACAATCGATTCAAAAAGATTTATGCTTAAATTGCTTTGATAGATTGAATTGAGAAACGGAGGAATCATATGACGAATTCGGTTGAAAAAAGTCTCCCGCAAAAGATTGCAGAAGACATTATCGCATTTATATTAGAAGAAAATCTAAAACCGGGAGATAAACTCCCAAACGAGACGGTTCTGTGCCAACGCTTAAATGTAGGAAGAAGTTCGCTGCGCGAAGCCATGCGCGCTCTGGCATCACGAAATATTGTCACCATCCGGCAGGGATCCGGCACCTATATCGCTTCCTCCACCGGTGTTGCCGACGATCCGCTCGGACTTAGTTTTATCAATAACAAGAAAAAGCTGATCCATGACCTCATGGAAATCCGCTTTCTGCTGGAGCCTTCCATCGCAGCTTTAGCTGCCATTCATGCGGACGATACAGAAATCAAAAAAATCTGTAAACTGTGTGACGATGTGGAAGAACTGCTAAAGGCCCACAAGGACCACTCTGACAAGGACATCGAACTGCACACTGCCATCGCCCTAAGCAGCAAAAATATTGTTGTCCCAAGGCTGGTTCCCGTTATTTTCCGCTCGATCCCGCTTCTTATAGAAAGTACCGGCAACACCCTGTGCAACGAAACGATCGAGTCTCACCGAGAGATTGCAGACGCGATTGCCGCCCATGACGCAGTCCGCGCCCACGATGCAATGTATCTGCATCTGGTCTATAACCGGAAGCAGATACAGCCCAACGGTTAAGGTATAATAATTGTTTCCATACAATCTTTCATGCAACAGACCACTGATATCGTCTGCTCTCTGCCTTTTTGTATTATTCTTCAAAATCTGCAATGATAAATTTTTGGATCATTCCACGCAGGCTGTCTGCCTCACTGCTCATCTGCTGGCTGGCAGCTGCGCACTGCTGGGAAGTTGCAGAATTCGTCTGTACCACATCGTTAATCTGATCAATGCCTTCATTGATCTGCTGAATCTCGGAAGCCTGTGTCTCGAGTGTCTCTGCAATATTTGTCACTTCTTTTGTAATCGCTTTGGAGCTTTCTGCCACCTCTTCCAGCTGTGTTGCAGTCCGTTCTGCAATGACCATACCGTTTTCCACTGCTTTTACGGATGTTTCGATCAGTGTGGTAGATTCCTTCGCTGCCTGTGCACTCTGGTCTGCCAGCATATTTACCTGATTCGCCACAACAGCAAATCCCTTTCCTGCCTCTCCTGCCCGCGCTGCCTCAATGGATGCATTTAATGCAAGCAGGTTGGTCTGGGATGCAATTTCATTAATGGTTGATATGATTTTGTCAATCTCCTGGGATGCTTTATTGATCTCATGCATGGATGTAACCATCTCCTGCATCCTTCCATTGCTCTCCCAGATGGAAGTTCCGAGTTCATCTACTCTGTCGCTGATTTCCTTGGCAGTATGTGAATTCGATTCTACCTGTTCGGACACACCTGCAACCGTTGCCGTCAGTTCTTCCACAACAGCTGCCTGATTGGTCGCACCATCTGCAAGATCATTCGAGCTTGATGCCACCTGTTCTGCTGCACCGGAAACCTCGTTTGATACATTCTGGATTCCTTTAATAGTGGCTGCTATGCTTTTCTCAAATTCCATAAAAGAGTGTAAAATACCAATAAAATCACCTTTCCACTCTACTTCCGGCTGTACATCAAAATGTCCCTCCGCAAAAAGTTTCATTGCACGATCAATATCATCTACATAAGATCCCAGAATACGGATAGACTTTCGCATACTATGTGCCAATCTTCCGATTTCATCCTCAGAATGGTATTCCAATGTACTATGCAGGTTTCCTTCTGTTAAATCCTTCGCCACATCCTCGATTGCATGTAATGGCTCAAGGATTGTATCAAGCACGATCTTTCCTGTTCTCTTTGTCAACTGCCATGCAAATGTCAGACAGATAATGATGACTATGAGTCCGACTGCAGCACATACATATGTCCTTACAATTGCCTGATGGCTTCTTTCGTCAGTCAGCTTGTCGATTTCCTTTGCAAGCTCAACAGTTTTATTTAACTTTGGTGTACACTCATTGATAATCTGATCAACAGCCCCATCCTTCTGTCCGGCTTTAATCTTATCCATGATTGAGTATCCGGTATTCGCCCAGTCAGAAAGAGCCTTTGAATATTCATTATACTGATTCTCCGGAACAACACCTGATTTTTTTATTGTTTTTAACTGCACATCAACATCCTCGAGCATTTCTTTTGCACCCTGCTCATAATCTTCATACGTAGACTTGTCAGGATTAAGTGCCATCTCTCTTATATCTCTTGCCGCTGCAGTTACATTTATTCTACATATCTTAACCGCCTGATCAGAAGCATTTACCTTGTTTACATAGTCTAACATATTGAAAAACAACACACCAATGACCGCAATCGAAAGCAGTCCCGAAATAAGCATCATGGTAATGACCATTCTGTAGCCATAATTTATCCTTTCTCTCAAATGCATATTTTCCAGCTTTTTTTTCATAGTACTTTTCTTTGTAGACATAGATTTTATTTCCTTCCCTTGCTATTTTTGTTGTCTTTCCATTTTGTTTTGCTTTAAATTCATCAGACGATTTCAATATAGTATTTTTTTAATCAAAAAACAATATGACATTTCTCCTAATTATGTCTTCATTTCCGCTTCATTTTTGTATTTTATCCCTAATTATTCATATTTTTCCATTTTTGCCGCTGCGAATACATTTATAAGAAAGTTGTCGATTTGTTTGAAGATTACGGTCTGATTTGCTAACACAAGGACCATCTCATTACTGAGATGGTCCTTAAATATTTCATCCTCTATCGTTTGCATCTGTAAAACCTTTTGTGGTCTTAACCGTCTATAAAAGTTCTTTGAGAAGTTTGTTGACCATACCCGGGTTGGCTTTGCCCTTGGTCGCCTTCATCGTCTGTCCGACAAGGAATCCGATCGCTTTCTCTTTGCCATTGTGATAATCCTCTACAGACTGCGGATTGTCAGCGATGATCTGCCCGATGGTCGCGCGAAGCGCACCCTCATCATTCATGCTCTTCAATCCCTTTTCTTCAACATACTGCTTCGGATCGATATCCTTATCAAAGATGACTTCAAATACATCCTTTGCGACGCTGCTGTTGATCGTACCGGCGTCGACCAGCTCGATCAGGCTTGCCAGATTGACCGGGGAGAATCCGATATCCTCCGGCTCCATCTCACGCTCCTTTAACAGGCGCATCGTCTCAACCATAAGCCAGTTGGATACTTTTTTCGGTTTTCCGCAGATCTTCGTTGTTGCCTCAAAGATATCTGCCATATGTTTGGATGCGGTAATGATCTGTGCATCGTAGTCCGGAATATCGTATTCCTTCTTATATCTAAGGAGTTTCTGATCGCGAAGCTCCGGCTGGCGATTCTTAATCTCTGTGATCCACTCATCGGAAATCACAAGCGGTACGAGATCAGGCTCCGGGAAGTAACGGTAATCCTGTGCATCTTCCTTGGAACGCATTGCATGAGATGATTCTTTGTTGTCATCCCAACGACGGGTTTCCTGCACAACGCTTCTGCCCATCTCAAGAAGTTCGATCTGACGCTCACGTTCCCCTTCGATAGCGTGGGTGATTGCCTTAAAAGAGTTCAGGTTCTTCATCTCGGTACGTGTTCCGAACTTCGGAGATCCGACCTCACGAACCGAGATGTTGACATCGGCACGCATGGAACCTTCGTTTAACTTACAATCAGATGCCCCGAGATACTGGATCGTCTGACGAAGCTTCTCAAGGTAAGCGATCACTTCCTCCGCAGAGCGCATATCCGGCTCGGATACGATCTCGATCAACGGCACACCGGAACGGTTAAAGTCTACGATAGAGACATCTTCCCACTCGTCATGCACCAGTTTTCCGGCATCTTCCTCCATGTGGATCTCGTGAATACGCACCTGTTTTTTGCCGGACGCAGTCTCGATTTCCACGCTGCCGTTGCGGCAGATTGGCAGATACAACTGGGAAATCTGATAGTTCTGTGGGTTATCCGGATAGAAATAATTCTTACGGTCAAACTTGCTGTACTGTGTAATCTGGCAGTTGGTCGCAAGGCCTACCGCCACCGCATATTCAACAACCTGCTTGTTTAAAACCGGCAGGGAACCCGGCTGACCGGTACAAACCGGGCAGGTATGGCTGTTCGGTGCTCCGCCGAATGCGGTTGAGCAGGAGCAGAAGATTTTCGTTTTCGTGGCTAATTCTACATGGACCTCCAGTCCAATGACAGTTTCATAATTCTTACTCATCTCTTCTCCTCCTTCCTACTTTGCTGCGCCGGTTTTACTGATTTCACCGGCTTTGTCCGACAGCGGGCTGTGCTTGTAGCCTTTTGTCTGCTCAAAGCTGTATGCCGCGCGGATAATATTCTTTTCTTTGAAACAGTCTCCGATCAACTGTAATCCGATCGGCAGTCCATTGGAATCTGTTCCGCATGGAAGGGAGATGCCCGGAAGTCCTGCGAGGTTTACAGAGATCGTATAAATATCGCCGAGATACATCTGGATCGGGTTGCTTAAGCTCTCGCCAAGCTTCGGCGCCGTGGTCGGAGCCGCCGGTCCTAAGATGACATCGTATTTTGCAAAAGCCTCATCGAAGGCTTTCTTAATGAGTGCCTTTACGCGGAGCGCTTTCAGATAATAAGCATCATAATATCCGGAACTTAAGACAAAGGAACCAAGCATGATTCTGCGCTTTACTTCCGGTCCGAAGCCCTCCGAACGTGATTTCTTATACATATTGTGAAGGCCGTCATATTCTTTGGTGCGGTAACCGTATTTGACACCGTCGAAACGTGCCAGATTGGAGCTTGCCTCTGCACACGCGATCACATAATATGCAGGAATTGCATATTTCACAAGGCCAAGGTCGAATTCTTCCACGACCGCGCCTTTTGCCTCAAGCGCTTTTGCAGCGGAAAGGATCGCATCCTTGACTTCCGGATCAAGGCCTTCGCCGATGTAATCCTTCGGGATACCAATCTTCATGCCTTTGACATCATCCACAAGTGCCTCGGTGAACTTGAGATCATCGCGGGCAACCGATGTGGAATCCTTGGTGTCATGCGAAGCGATCGTCTCAAGGATCGTTGCACAATCTGTCACATCTTTCGCAATCGGTCCGATCTGATCCAGGGAAGAACCGTATGCGATCAGTCCATAACGGGATACCGTTCCGTAAGTCGGCTTAATTCCGGTCACGCCACAGAACGAACTCGGCTGACGGATCGATCCGCCGGTGTCGGAGCCAAGTGCATAGGAACATTCTTCCGCAGCGACTGCCGCACACGATCCGCCGGAAGAACCGCCCGGCACATGTGCCTCGTTCCACGGATTCTTTGTCTCGCCGTATGCGGAAGTCTCGGTTGTACTTCCCATCGCAAATTCATCCATGTTTGTCTTACCGATGATAACGGCACCTGCATCCTCTAAGCGTTTTACCGCTTCTGCAGTATAGGTCGGTTTAAAGTTGTACAGGATCTTGGATGAACATGTGGTGAGAAGTCCTTCGGTACACATGTTATCCTTGATCGCTACCGGCACACCCGCAAGCGGTCCGGTCAGCTTTCCCTCATCGATCAGTTTCTGTACTTCTTCGGCACGATTTAAGGCGCCCTCCTCATCAACCGTCACAAAGCTGTGTACCTTTTCTTCCTTCGCCCCAATCGCATCGAGTGCGGCGCGGGTAGCTTCGACAACGGTGACTTCTTTATCTTTAATCTTTTTTCCCAGCTCTACAGCTGTCAGACTCATTAAACTCATTCTATGATCCTCCTTCTAGGGAACATCCACCATGCAAGTTCACTCACGCGAAGGGTGGACGCTACATGTCAACTTTCTTCGAAAGTTGACACATTAGCCTATCGTCTTCGGCACCTTAAATCCGCCGTCCTTGACTACAGGCGCATTCTTAAGTGCTGCCTCGCTTCCGTCTCCGTTCGTCACAACGTCCTCACGGAATACGTTGTTGACAGGAAATACGTGAGACATCGGTTCGATTCCTGCTGTATCGAGTTCGTTCAGCTGGTCAATATAATCGAGCATATCTTCCATATCTTTCTTTGCAGCTTCGGATTCCTCCGGGCTTAATTCCAGCTTGGCAAGGATTCCGACATACTCCATCGTCTCGTCGGAGATCACATTCCTTGCGATACCATCCTCGCCGACAACCTTCGTAACCGTTGCGCCACTTACGCTCTCTTCCTCCTGCGCCTCTTCCTCAAGCACTGCCGCACTCTTGACTTTTGCGTAGATTGCCACGTCACAGATTCCGCTGTTGTTTTTGTCTGCATGACGAAGCGTTCCTTCGTAATCCATGCCGCAGGCTGCCATCACTTTCCCGGAATTCGGATTTGCCACATCATGTCTTGCGCACACGCGGCTCGCGCCAACTTCGTTCATAAAGAATCGAATCACTTCTGCCAATGCCTCAGTTGCATACCCTTTGTTCCAGTATTTGGTTCCGATGCAGTAACCAACTTCCACCGCATCAATCTCATCATCGACTTTGACAGCACTGATGCTTCCGATCGGCTGCTCCAGGTCATTGAGTTCAATTGCCCACTGGTAAGTTTTCTTATCTTCATAAGATTTGATCCATTGATCAATTACCATCTCGCTGTCCTGCACCGACTTGTGTGTCGGCCAGGTCAGGAAACGTGTGACTTCATCCTCCGAAGCCCAGTTGTAATACATGTTTTCTGCATCTTCTATCATAAAACGTCTCAATGTCAGACGTTCCGTTGCAAGTTCGATCGTTCCGATATGATTCACGATGTCTCCTCCATTTCTTTCCTATGTCTGCAAGCCGATTTCCATCACGCTTTTGCCTCTCCGGTGATTCCAATCTGCTTTAAGTCTCTCCTATGGCTCAAGTCTGCTTAAATCTCTTGGGAAAAGCGTTGCCTCTCGGACGTTTTCCTCTCCGATGATCTGCATGGTCAGTCGCTCAAGTCCGATTCCAAGTCCTCCGTGCGGCGGCATGCCGTGCTTGAATGCGGACAGATAACTTTCCATTCCTTCCGTCTCCATGCCACGCTTGTTGATTTTCTCCATCAGCTTGTTGTAATCATGGATTCGCTGACCGCCGGTCGTGATCTCAAGTCCGTGGAACAGGAGATCAAAGCTTAATGTATAGGTCTCATCCTGCGGATCGTCCATTGCGTAGAACGGACGCTTTTTGGATGGATAATGGGTAACGAATACGAAGTCGCTGTCATATTCTTCCTTGAAATACTGTCCGATCAGGTATTCTTCCTCCGGCTCTAAGTCGAACGGGTTGCGGAACTGTCTGTCGTATTTCTCTGCGACACGCTTTTTTGCCTCATCAAAGCGAACCTGTGGGATCTTGTCAACCTTCGGCAGTGTGATTCCGAGGATTTTCAGTTCCTCTGCGTAGCTGGTTTCCAATAATTTCATCGTGTACTGCAGAAATCCGGTTTCCATTGCCATAACGTCCTCGAATCCATCGATGTAGCCCATCTCAAAATCCAGACTCGTGTACTCGTTTAAGTGACGCTTCGTGTTGTGCTTCTCAGCTCGAAACACCGGTGCTGTCTCGAAAACGCGATCAAACACACCGACCATCATCTGCTTGTAGAACTGCGGGCTCTGCTGTAAGATTGCCGGGCGGTGGAAATACTCTAACTTAAATAAGTTTGCTCCACCCTCTGCACTTTTTGCTCCAAGTTTCGGTGTGTGGATCTCTGTAAATCCCTGACTGTACAGGAAATCACGGAAACCTCTTGTGATGCCCTCCTGAATGCGGAACACAGCGCGCTCTCTTAAGTTGCGCAGCGATACGGCACGGTTATTCAGTTTTGCTTCCAGTGAAGTATTCAACTTGTACTTGGATATCTGAAGCGGCATTGCCTCTGCCGGCTCAGAAAAGATTTTGACCTGATCGAGACGAAGTTCAAATCCGTGCGGTGCACGCTCGTCACTCTTGTAGGTTCCCTCCACCTCAACGGTGTCGGCTTCCTTGAGATCGCTGAGTGCGAATTGGGATTTGCCTTCTTCGTAGACACACTGAACCAGTCCTTCACGCTTTCTTAAAACGATGAACGCAACCTCACCCATATCACGGATTGTGTGGATGGCGCCGCGAACCTTGATCTGCCTGCCCTCATAATCGCCGGCAAGGATCTCGCTGATCTCCAGTGCTTCTTTCTTGGTTACTCCTGTAAGATATTCCATTATTGTACGCTCCTTCTCTTCCCAGTTTGTGGGGATTGTTGGTGCGGGACGGGATGTAAATACTTTGTCAGTTACCCATTCTTTCTGTTTTTCACTTGCAAACTCACCGGATATCTCACGATTTCCTGAAATATCTTGCTTTCCTGAAGTATCTTACTTCCCCGAAAGCATCCAACATGACTCTACTTGCGTAAAAAAACATTCTGAAATTGAACCAACAAAAAATACCCCGGAGCATTTTACTGCTCCGGGGCGAAATTCTAATAATCCCGCGGTACCACCCGCATTGAAAAATAAGTCGTGACTTATCTTCCCTCTCTTGCGCGTAACGTGCGCGAACGAACGAACCTACTTTTGATCCTCTATGAATCTGTTCAACCCGCCTGCTCCGGTAGTGTTCCCACAATCATCTCTTTCAAACAGCGCTCTCAGTCGGTGACGCTGTATTCCTGTCGACGCCCAATGATTGGAGTCTCCTTCAACGCATTTGTTTTTTATTTGTTTCTGTTTTACCATACCGAAAAGCAAAATGCAAGAATTATTTTAAAAACTTGCAAAATATTTTTTCAGGCCCAAAAGAGAATCCTCATAACCATATAGGATTTCCCTTGTTTTTTCGTCCGCAGGCGCCTGATCCGGCACCATTACGACCTTGCATCCGGCATCATGCGCACTCTGCACACCATTCGGCGAATCTTCCACCGCCATGCAATTTGCAGGATTCAGCCCCAGTTCCTTGCAAGTATATTTATACACATCCGGTGCCGGTTTGCCCCGTTCCACCATGGACGCCGAAATAACCCGATCCAGAAGATCATACAATCCAATCTGTTGCAGATACGCATTTGCCCGTTGAATATTTGTGCTTGTGGCAACTGCCGTCACGATTCCCCGCTCGCGCAAAAATTTCAGGATTTCTTTCGCCCCCGGCTTTAGCTGAATTCCCCCTTGTTCCACCAATTCATTGAATTTCTTTTGTCGTACCTCACGCACCTTCTGATATTCCAGTTCGTCCCCAAACTCACTTTTAAGATAGGCCGAGGAAAACGGTCTGCCCAGCGAACGAAATGCCAGCAGCTGTTCTCTGGTCGGGTGATACCCGAAACATTCCAGCGCATACTTCCAGCACGTATAATAGTATTTCTCTGTGTCGATCAGAGTTCCGTCCATATCAAAAATTACTGCTTTTATCATCTTATATTCATCCTTCTATCCTGCATCTGTTCACGCTTTATTTCATCTATAAGTCAGATATTTTCATCTTCGTAAGCAAAATTCGCTCTGACTATCTCAGCACTATTCCTGTCAAAAATCACTTACTCTCAAGATCCGTCCCACGCTTGATGGCTCCCGCTCCGTATTTCGAGCGGATCGAATCAAATGCCTGATCCAGCTTCTCCAGCTTTGCATAGTCCGTTGTGTCAAAAAGCGACATCTGCCGCCCCTCATCGCCTCTTGCAATATTCGAAGCCGCCACGCCAAGCAGACGGATCGGCGTCTTGTCCCACATCTCATCAAACAGCTGGCAGACCGCTTTCTCAATCTCCTTCGTGATATTTGTCGCAGCTGCAAGCGCGCTCTGATGCGTTGTCCGCGTCAGATCATTGTAGCGGATCTGCACCGTGATTGTCCGTGCGCGCGCACCATCTCTTCTTAATCTGCGGCACACATTGTCCGTTAATGAACGCAGTACACTTTTCGCATCCGCGGCATTCGTGATATCAAACGATACCGTTGTCGAATTGCTGTACCCCTTCGCATCCGCAGGTTCCTCCTCAACCGGTGAATCGTCGATTCCGTTTGCGTAGCGCCACAACACCTCTCCATGCTTTTTCATTACAGAGGACAATGCCTTAGGATCCGTGTGTGCAAGATCACCGATTGTCCGGATGCCGATGCGATTGAGCTGATGCTCCGCCGCCTTTCCGACAAAGAACAGATTCCGCACCGGAAGCGGCCACATCTTCTCTTCCATCTCCTCCGGAAACAGTGTATGAACGCGGTTCGGTTTCAAAAAGTCGCTCGCCATCTTCGCCAGAAGCTTGTTCGACGATACACCGACATTTACCGTAAATCCCTGCTCCCGATAGATCTGCTCCCGGATCCGGTTCGCCGCCTCCACGGGTGTGCCGAACAGCCTCTCCGTTCCTGTCATATCCACAAACGCCTCATCCACACTGAACTGCTCGATTACATCCGAATACTGCCGCAGGATGGCGATAAACGCCTTAGACTTCTCATGATACATCGTATGGTGCGGCTTTACAAGCGTAAGTTCCGGGTATTTGCGCAGCGCATCCACCACCGGCTCTCCTGTCACGATGCCATACTTCTTGGCAGGGATCGACTTTGCCAGGATCACTCCGTGGCGCGTCTCGATATCTCCGCCGACCGCCGCCGGAATCTCTCTTAAGTCAACAGTATCTCCCGCGGCAAGCCGGCTTACGGCCTCCCACGAGAGATACGCGCTGTTTACATCAATATGAAAAATAACCCGCTTCATACTACACATTCAAAAACAGATTCCAGGATTCGCTGTCTCCGCTTCCCGCAACCTTGATCTCATACGTGCGCTCATTATTGCCGTCGATCACAAACGCATACACACCGTTCTCCAGCTTCAGTTCATAGATCACGCCCTCTAAAAGCGCGTCCGCAACTTCCTTATACTGCTCCGGTTCCACGGTCTCGTCCGCAACCTTTTTCTTCAGATTGCCGTCCGGATCGTACTCGGTATATCCCTCTTCCACAACGGAGATCACTTCCGCCCCCTCAACCTTAAAAAGCATCTCGTTCGTCCGCATCGTGCGGATATCGCGGTTGAACGAATTTTCCGGCAAAATCTTCACGTTGTCGATCACCATATGAAACATATTGTCCGCCATCTGGATATCGCCGACCGATGCCTCCGCGAAATCAAAATGATTCAGTTCATTGATCGAATTATATTTGTAATCCATAAGTCTACCTGCCTTTGTTCGAAATCGTATGGGTTTATTATCAGCCAATTTGAACTAATTGTCTAGGGGAAGTTTTGATTTGTTTTCTCTTTTGCTTCCCGAATATTCCATTCTTTTTCAGCATACGTTTTCGCGTTTTCCCAAACGTGATACTCTCACATATGGAATGTTTCTGTTTGAGTTTTAGCTTTACACTTTTGTGGAATCGTCTGCCTCTTCCATCTACAAATTTAATCTTTTATAGAATCGCCAGCTTCCTCCACTTACATTTATTCCTTTACGGAATCGTCTGCTTCTTCCATCTCCAGCAGTTCCTCACCGACTCCCTCTTTAAATCTCACGCGAAGCACCGCCTGTGGCCAGTTGACCGACACATACGCCTGCTTCTCCTTCGCCTTCGCTTCCTCATGGAACACATCAAGAAGCTCCTTTAGCACCTCTTTTGTCAGATATCCGCCTCTCCAGTGAAAAAGCAATATTTTATTCTTCTTCACCGCCTGTCTTGTCCGGTTTCTGACCTCATCCACAGTCGTCCACGATACCTTTTTTACACGATAATAAAAATGCTCGTTGTCCGTGCACGCCGGTACTTTCCAGATCACCGGCTCATGATCCCTGAAAATCTGCTTGTCTGCAAGATTGACATAATCATATCGAACCGTATCATCCTTTGAAAGCGTATTGTCAAATGTTGCATCCAAGTGATAGTATGTTCCGTCAATCCGCACCACATTCCATGCGTGACGGTACTTGATGCCTTTCTCCGGATTAGCCTCCGAAAGTGCCACAATACACCAGATTCCCAGTTCATCACAGAGAAGTTTTACCGCTTTGGCAATACCCTCGCATACCGCAACGCCGTTGCCAAGCGCCCCAATGATCTCATGCGAATATTCCTTCTTCAATTTGTCGTATTTCACATTGTTGACGATAAAATCATGGATGAAAAGCTCCCTGCCTTTTTCATCCAGCTTCTCCGCCTGTCGCGCCAGTTTCTTCACGCGCGATAGCATCGCCTGCCGGTGCTCCCGGATCTTGTCCTTCGTAAAAAGATACTCCGGCACAAACTCCACCATGGTCGAATCCGGATAATACCGGTAAGAAAATTTCACCGAATAAAAAATCTCCGGACAGTCCATTCGGATCATAAAATAGATATCCGACAGTTCCTTATTGCTCAGCTTCAGTACCGGGAAAGAATCCTGCATTTTCAGCATTCCCTCCTTCATGGCATAATATACTTTTTTCTGTTCCTTGTTCAGTTGATTGTAGTAATAATCATCTGCTTTTGCGCTCATCGTACTGCTCTCCAAAGTTCATTCCAACTGTCATATCCCATCGACACAAAGTAGCGAAGCCAGATGCGCCAAGCGTTATCATTCCCGTTCATCTTATCTTGTTCGGCTTCCCTGTCACGAATGACCCGGACAATATCCTCCGCCCGGACCACATAGTCCTTGTCTCTTTGGAATTTGCCGGACGCAATGCCCGCTTCGTATAAGTGGTATAATTCTTGTAGTGCCGTCTGCGCTACAGTAATGTCAAACTCTGTTTCATCGATTGTATAGCCTGCTGCCCGGTTGAACTCCAGGCATTCATGATAATATTTCTCGATTGTGCTTTCTTTGCTCATTTGTGTCCTTCTTCTCTGGATTCAGATCTTCGCTGATTCCTTCACAGTCTTATGCATTATATATTTTCCAAGTATGCCAGGAATCCCTCACATCCGATCACAACATCACGATAGGTCTCCACGAAATTGCCTGAATACCATGGATCTGTGATCGACTTTCCCTGTCTCGGCGAATCAATCGCATAATCCAACAACAAATGTATCTTATCATCCGTATCCGGTCCCGTAATCCTTATCGTATTGCGAATATTGTTTGCATCCGCGCAGAGCAGATAATCATAATAATTGTAGTCTTCTCTCGTCACCTGACGCGCACGCTTACTCGCGAAATTCGTGTATGCCGTATTCCCGATTCCATGTTTTCTCAATTCTTCCTGCGCCGGCGGATAGATGGGATTACCTCTTCCACCCCAGATCTCCTCTGTCGAGGTCGCCGCCGAGGCAATCTCAAACTTGTCCTTGATGCCGCGTTTCTCTACCATGTCTTTGAGAATGAACTCAGACATTGGGGAGCGGCAGATGTTGCCGTGGCAAACCATGAGGACTTTTATTTTTCTTTGCATATATTAGTATAACCTCGATTTTCCTTATATTTACTAGGGTTCTAGCCATTTTCTCATAGAACCCTATCTCGATATATCTTAGCATATTATTTCTTATCTTGGTAGGTAAAAGCTGTACCAATGGCTGTAAAATTTACCACTCGTACAGCAGCCCTATTTTTTCTCCCAGTGTTATACCGCACTCACTCTTTTCAATTCTCTCTTGGCATTCTCCATATCCACCAATGCCATCTCCTTTTTTAACTGCTCCCTTGCCTTCAGCTGTTCCAGTTCGCCCTTGGCATCTTCTAGCTTAAGGTGCGTATACACATTTAAAGTTGTCGCTATGTCTGCATGTCCCATAAGATATTGTAACGTTTTTACTGCTATTCCTGACTTTGCCATATTTGTACAATAAGTGTGCCTGCATATATGAGGTGTAATCTTTGGCAATTCCACCTTGTAGATTTTATTGTATTTCTCAACAGAATGTTGAAATTTCTTTTCCCACTGATATGCCAACATTGGTTTTCCCTTATCATCCAAGAACAGAAAACCACTGACACCATCTATCATCAGTTCCACTCTTGGCTTTTTTCTGCCCGATATAACACGCTTAAATGCTTCATACACCTCATCACTCATTGGAAGAACCCTGGTTCCTGCTGTTGTCTTAGTCTGCTCTATGTACGCTTTCTTTCCACCTGTGTACTGCAACTGCTTATTAATATCTACTGTCCGCTCCTGCATATCTATGTCACGAATTGTCAATCCACACAATTCGCTGATACGCAATCCCGTTTTTAACAAAATGAACATACCATCATAAAACTGACTGAAATATTCATCTTTCTTGATGAATTTCAAGAAGTCACGTTCCTGCTTTGGTGTCAATGCATCACGCTTGACGGAATCATTTATCAGCACTGTTGCGAGTTCAAAATCAAAAGGATTTTTACGAAGCAAATCATCTTCCACAGCCATTGCAAAGGCAGGTCTTACTACTCCACGAATACTGTGTATGGATGAATAACTGCGTCCACCATCCTGCAACTCTATCAGCCACATTTTCGCTTCAGATGTTTTGATGTTAGCAATCTTCTTTTTTCCAAACGCGTCTTCTTTCAACACGCTTATTACTGTTTTATATCCTGCCCTTGTTGTAGGACGCACCTTCGTTTTTAAACTGATATACCGCTCCACCAATTCAAGCACGGTTATACCGCCTGCTTTATATGAAATGCCGTCACGCAAATCCTTTTCAATCAGCTTCTCTTTTTCTCTCAATGATAAGTCAATCTTTTTCCCTGCTGGTGTCTTATCGTTCCGTTCCAGCTTCCAACTGTAAATGTACATTCTTTTGCCAGTTGTCGTGTCTTTGTATGCATACATATATCTACCGTCCGCTCTTTGCATCTCATTATCTCTCAAAATGCGTCCTTTGCTATCTTTTCTTTTGAAACTCTCTGCCATAGTTTTGTCCTCCCGCAATTTATAATTCCCTTTGGGTGGTGGATTGTAACGCCACCTAAAGGGAATTGCAAATGTTATTTTTAGGTAATTTTTAACTTTCAAATACTGTAAATCTCGTCAAGAAACTGCTCAAATTTTGCTCGCTTGATTAGTACTTTCACACCATTATTGAGTAGAAAATCAGCACTGCCATTTTCCTGCACCATCTGACGCAGTTTCTTTTCTCCAATGTTGAAGTAATCACTTGCCTCTGTAATTGTGAGGCTGTATTTATGCCATAGTGGCACTTTGTTTTCTTTATTCATGCTAAGCCTCCAATCCACTTTATTGCACTGGTTTCTGTTTATATTGATACGCTTGTAAATTTACTTAATAGCTGGCACTTTTGGTGGTGGTGTTGGTCGCATTGGTAACTGCTCCTTATATTCTATAGCATACTCTGTATTTATTCTTTCTTTACATTCAAGTGTTGATATCCTTTTTAATGCATAAAAACGTTCAACTTTTCCATTTATTTTTTTACTAAACTGATACCCTAATGAATTTCTATCCTTTTTCCACAGGTGTCTGTTCTCGAATGCATTGCGGATATTTAAGAAGTCATACCCCATTTCCTCCGCGACTGATTCAATTTCTTCCCTTTTCAACAACACGCACACATCATCTTGATACTGTTCGCTTTTGTTCTCCCCTACTTCAAGCAGAGCCTGATATGCTTCGGCATAGCTGAAACTTCCACACCAGTTCTCAATTGGTATTTTTCCCCACAATTCTGCAATGCGTTTCCAAATAGCCTCAAACGGTATTGGAAAGTCTGGACGCTCATACTGCACAAATAAATCCTTTTTCATATATCTACCCATACCAGAAATTGATGGTTTGATTAATGGTGGATTATTTCGCATTCCAAAAGGAGCGTCCGATGGCATTATAGCTTTAGCTTTCGCCACACCATTTCGTTCCTCGTCTGTTTCGATAGGCTTACCTACATTTTTACACAGAGGAACTGCGAATACATCACCATCCGGATATTCTAACATCAGCTGTAGAAATCCAAAGCCGTTCATTTTGTCAAATCGGTAGTTCACATAGAAGCCGCCGCCTTGCTTCCCCGACATAATCTTCAAAGAATTCGCTAACATCCCTTGATTAAATACATGATCCGCATTTATCTGCTTTTCTTCTTCGTTCATTTTCTGCTCCTTTTTCAACTGCTTCGTGTACTTTGAAGCAGTCACAAACTTAATTAAGTTTTGTGCAAAACCTATCTACAAAGCAAGTTTTTTGCCCTTGCACAAAATATTTCGGTTACCCTTTGCATATCTTTCTGAATTTGCGGAATTGTCACTTTTTTTGCGGAATATTTATAATAGAAAAAGAGTGTGTCGATTGACACACTCTCATTATTATACATCCTTATCGCTCTTTTATTTCTTTCATCTGCTTAAGTAAACCATACAATAATCTATATATTTCATTAAACTTGCTTTTATCCGTTTCCCAAAGTCCCTCTAATTCACTTTTGCTTATCTCTTTTATAAATTTATTCCATTCCTCCCCTTTTGTTCGGTACTGTTTTAACAAGTCATCTTCAAATAAATATACTGACATTTTTCTATATAGAGAACAGGTCTCCTCGCCCATTTCCATGTTATCAATTTTTCTGAAAATAAGATTTTGAAACTGCTCCTTTTGTTTCCTTGCTTTATTTATATATT
>CAKRKX010000022.1 GCA_934358675.1 uncultured Agathobacter sp.
GTATTGCAGCAATCGGAAAAAATAGCGGGGCTGGCGTAGGAATCTATGCACCTGGAGATATCGGAGATATCACAATCAATGGGGGTTCGGTGAGTGCCACAGGAAAAAACGGAATTTTTTGTGGAGGCACATATAAGCAGAACGGTGGGGAAGTGGAGGCCGTCTCAAACAGCGATAACACGTATGGAACCGGACTCTGTGCGAAGAAGGCTATCACGATCACAAGTGGTAAGCTTAGAGCCATAGGAAGTCAAAATGAAAACGCTAAAAAGAGCTGTGGAATTGAGTGTGAAGGCATATATACCCAGACAGGTGGGGAAGTGGAGGCTACCTCAGATAATCTGTATGCGGGTAGCGATGGCGAAAAATTTGGTCTGAAAGCTGCAGGTATAAAGTTTGAAGGAGATCGTTTAACGCTTAAGGGAAATACAAGAGCATATAAGATTACGGGAAGAATTGATAGTGAACAGACAGACGAGAAGCTCATTATGTGGACAAAAAATAGTGTACTGAAAGCGAGTGATTTTACCATTACACCGCCGGACGGGATCTATAACGGAAAGGAACAGGAAGTCACGGTAACACCGAAAGCAGAAATTAACTGCGGTGCGGTGACGGTGAAATATTATAGGTATAAGTATAAGAATAACGGTACTTATACATTAATACCTAGTAATAAACAGATAGCGCTGGGAGATTATAAGTTTGAGCTCAATGTGACCGGAAGTTCGTCTTATGCAGCAACAACGCTCCAAGATGAGAGCTGGAAATTCACGATCGGGTATGGTACCTTGACAGACGATCTGTACACCCTGGACGGCATTGTAGAAACCAATGGGAAAAAATGGGCGAAGCAAAATGTGCGTGTCAGCGCGGCAGATGGATATCAGCTTACAAATGTAGAAAATGAGAATTATAAGGATGCCCTGAATTTCTCATCGGGGAATTATGAGATTTGGATAAAGAATAAATCGACTGGAAAAGTATATACAGGAACGATAAATCTGGATTTTACACTGGATGATAAAGCGCCGGTTATTACTGGACTTGAAGATAATAAGAAGTATTGGAATGGAGAAGTAACATTTCAAGTAACAGATGAAGGAAGCGGAGTAGACAAGGTAACAGCTAAACGACAAGATGCAACGGAACAGAACACTATTACGGCTGAATCTGATGGCACTTACAAACTGGCAGGAAATGGCTGGTATGAAATTCAGGCCTACGATAAGGTCGGGAACAGCAGCTCCATCAAGGTATGTGTAGTCACCTGCGAGCATAATTCCAATTATTTTGGAACTGTGAGTTATGATTGGAAGAAAGATGCGACAGGCAGAATCATCAGCTGTACCGCAAGTACAATTTGTAGTTCTTGTAAACAAGAAGTAAAAGAGACAGTTACCGTTAATGCTGGTATAACAGAAACTATCGTGCAGAAGCAGTCCTGCACTAAGCCGGAGCTTATTACCTATACAGCGAGATTTCAGCGGGATGGATTTTTGAATCAAGTAAATGAGAAGGTAGAAACAGCTCCCGCAAGTCATAAGCTGCAAAAATTAAATGCGAAAGCCGCTACCTGTACGGACGAGGGTAATATAGAGTATTACAAGTGCAGCGAATGTGGGCTTTGCTTTAAAAACAGTGATGGAACAGAGCCGCTCACGGAAGATGCAACGAAGATTGAAAAAAAAGATCATGAAGGTGTTGAGCCGGTAGTCTATACCTGGAATGAGAAGCATACCACCTGTACTGCAGTCATCAAATGCAAAAATTGTGGTAAAGTGATAAAAAAAGCAGAGGGTATCATAAGTTCTGAGACAACAAAGGAAGCCAACTGTACGGAAGAAGGAGAAATAACCTATACCGCAGCCTTTTCGAATGGTAGTGCATATGTAGACCAGACGGAAAAGGTGACAGTAGCTGCCTTAGGTCATGTGAAGCCGGAGGATGACGGCGACTGTACCACAAGGGTTATCTGTGAAAGATGTAAGGCTGTACTTGTAGAAGCAAAAGAGCATAACTGGAGTGATTCCTGGACAAAAGATGCTTCCGGCCATTGGCATGCGTGCCAGAATGATGGCTGTACCAAGAAAAAAGATGAAGCGGCTCATACACCGAATATATCGGTGCCAACGGATGCTACAGATCAGAAATGTACCGTCTGTGAATATATCATCGCGCCTAAGGGAACCCATCAACATGCTCTTCAAAAAATAGAAGCGACGGAAGCTACCTGTATCACAGAAGGAAATAGAGAATATTATAAGTGTGAAACATGCGGACATTTCTTTGCAGATGAAGCGGCAACAAGGGAAGTTACAGAAGGCGATATGATCATTCCGGCCAGCGGACATGACTATGCCGATCCGGTCTATACCTGGAGTGAGGATCATACCATCTGCACCGCAGTACAAAAGTGCAATAACTGTGATACAGTAAATGCAACAGAAAAAGTGAACAGTACTTCAAGTGTAACTCAGTCCCAGTCCTGCACAGCACCGGAGCTTACCACCTATACAGCGACATTTACCAGTGAGACATTTGCAGTGCAGAAAAAGGAAGTACAGACCAAGGAAGCTGCCGGACACATGCCGGGCGACTGGATCGTGGACAGACTGGCGACGGTCACAGAAGAAGGCAGCAGACATAAGGAGTGCAGTGTATGCAAAGCCATCGTTGAGACAGAAATCATCGAGAAGCTTCCATACATTTCAAGTGATCCCACAAAGCCGGATAGCAGTAATGAAGAGACGGTTACCAATAGAACCGAAACAAATGCGGCAGGTAAGAGTGTCTCTGTGACAACAACCGTCAGAAAAGATGCATCGGGTAAGGTGATCAGTACCGTTCAAACGAAAGAAATTGTCGATGCGGCAAAGGATACATCTGTTACAGTTACTTCGGTTACTGATGGTGAGGGAAAAACATCTATGAAAGCGGAAGTTGTCAAGACCGGTACAAAGTCTGCTGCAGGAACGAAGGGAACGATTTCTTCCGATGTGGTTGCACAGATTACAGAGGCGGCTGGAACGACCGATGTTGTAATCACACAGAAGGTTGTGGATCAGAACGGAAAGACAGCATATACCGTAAGTGTAAATGCAAAGGATCTGACTTCCGGTGAGAAGTTCGTCGTAGTGAAATACAATAAGAAGACTGGAAAGTACACACTTTGTAATAAGAAGACTTACAAAGTAACCGATGCGGGAGTGAGTCTGACAGTTAAGGATTCGGGTTCTTATCAGCTCATCAGTGAGGCAGATGCGGCCAAGCTTGTGAAGGAGATTCTTGCTACCGTGAAACCTGCGAAGAAATCCAAAACGGTAAAGGAAGGAAATGTAGCAAGCTTCGCATGGAGCAAGGAACTTGATATCGCGAATGTTTCCAAGATTACTTATTCCTCTACCGATAATTCGATTGCGAAGATCAGCAAGAATGGTAAGATTACTGCAAAGAAGGCTGGTAAAGTTACACTGAAAGCAACCGTGACACTTAAGAACGGCAAGAAGAAGGTTGTCAGCATGAAGTTTAGTGTTCGCTCAAAGTAACTGGTGAAATAGAACAATTGAAATTGTAATTTATACATAAATCCGTTATGCTATGCGTAGTATAGCGGATTTATTGTTTTATGCTGTGTCGGGTGTTATGCGCTACGGATATGGCTATGTACAGGGAATTGATGCTGCAGCAAAAGAGATGGAAATCGTGTGTATCGCGTGCACCGAAGGCGGAAGGCATTCCTTACGATAAGGGACAAAGATAAGATGTACCGCAGCGCGAAGCGAACTCTCATGGTCGGATGTTCTAACTGTGATGATAAAAAATCCCGGAGGAAATTTCTCCGGGATTTTTATGTGTATCGATTGGCTGAAATACGAATGAAATTATGCATTCTGCATTGTCTCTGCGATATGTCTTGCAACATATACTCCGGAAGCGGAAGCGTGGGACAGTGAGTGCGTAACGCCGCTTCCGTCACCGATGATATAGAGTCCATCGTATTTGCTCTGTAAGTGCTCGTCGATCTCTACTTCCATGTTGTAGAATTTGACTTCTACGCCATAGAGCAGCGTGTCATCGTTGGCCGTGCCCGGAGCGATTTTATCGAGTGCATAGATCATCTCGATGATTCCGTCTAAGATACGTTTCGGAAGGACAAGGCTTAAGTCGCCCGGTGTTGCGGCGAGGGTAGGAGTTACAAGTCCTTCCTCGATACGCTTGGTGTTGCTTCGGCGTCCGCGGACAAGATCGCCGAAACGCTGTACGATAACACCGCCGCCTAACATGTTGGAGAGACGGGCGATGCTTTCGCCGTATCCGTTACTGTCCTTGAACGGCTCGGAGAAATGCTTTGCAACGAGAAGCGCAAAGTTCGTGTTCTCGGTGCGCAGATCCGCGCTCTCGTAACTGTGTCCGTTTACCGTTACGATTCCGTTTGTATTTTCATTAACAACGATGCCGTATGGATTCATACAGAATGTACGCACGTTGTCCTCAAATTTCTCGGTGCGGTATACGATCTTGCTCTCATAGAGCTCGTCCGTCAGGTGAGAGAAGATGACAGCCGGCAGCTCGACACGCACACCGATATCCACACGGTTGGATTTGGTCGGGATGTCAAGATCGTCGCAGACGGTCTCCATCCACTTGCTTCCGCTGCGTCCGACGGAGATCACACATTTCTTACAGTCGTAAGATTCGTCCTTCGCATAAACACGGTAGCCGTCTTCAAGGACTTCGATTTTTTCAATTGGTGTATCGAAGAAGAAATCCATGTGATCCTTCATTTCGTTGTACAGATTCTCAAGAACCACATAGTTGATGTCGGTTCCCAAGTGGCGCACCGAAGCATCCAGAAGTTTCAATTTATTCTGCAGACAGACTTTTTTTAAAGCGGTACCGGCAGTGGAGTACATCTTTGTCCCTTCGCCGCCGTGTGTCATGTTGATATGGTCCACATATTCCATGAGATCAAACGCCTGCTTACGTCCGATATATTCATATAAAGTTCCGCCAAAATCATTGGTAATATTGTATTTTCCGTCGGAAAAAGCACCTGCTCCACCAAATCCATTCATGATGGCACAAGTCTTACATTTGATACAGCTTTTCACTTTGTCACCGTCGATCGGACAGTGGCGCTTTTCAAGAGAATGTCCTGCATCAAATACGGCAATCCTGAGATCGCTTTTTTTCTGCATCAGCTCGTATGCCGAAAAGATACCGCCCGGTCCGGCACCGATAATAATCACATCATACATGGTATTACCTCCCTAATTTACATTATTTGTTACCTTATGAGTCGTTTCGCATCACAAACCGATTAATTATAGCACAAACTTATATTATTGAAAAGCAAAACTTATAAAAAACATGTGACTTGTAAAAATGTCCCTCTGCAGAAGCGGAAAAATCTGACGCAGCTAGGTTTCGGAGTAAGGATTTACATGAACCATAACATGTTTCACTTTGGAAAAATGGAACTCGATATGGTCATGCACGCGTTCTGCAATCTCATGGGCTTCGGTGAGGGTACAATTTGGATCGCATGCGATCTCCACATCCACATAGATCTTGTTGCCGAATTCACGGGTGCGGAGTTCATCCACGCGGAGAACGCCTTCTTCGGCCCGGATGCAGTCACGGATCATTTCCTCGTCACTGTCGTCGCAGGCGTGATCGACCATTTTGTCGATGGCATCGTGGAAGATGTCATATGCCGCTTTCACAATAAAGAAGCAGATCACAAGGCTGGCAACAGAATCGGCGATCGGGAAACCGAGTCTTGCTCCGGCGATACCGATGAGAGCGCCAATCGAAGAGAGCGCATCCGAGCGGTGATGCCACGCATCTGCCATCAGGGCTGCAGAGTCGATCCTCTGGGCGTTTATCCTGGTATACCAGAACATTGCCTCCTTACAGATGATGGAAACAAGCGCTGCGACGAGCGCAAGAATTCCCGGGGTGGCAAGGTGTTTATAGTCTCCGGCGAGAATGGTCCGTACTGCAGAGATGCCGATCGACAGACCGGTAATACACAGAATGGTTGCAAGAATGATTGCTGCAACGCATTCCAGCCGTTCGTGACCATATGGATGCTCCTTGTCGGATTCTTTGCTTGACACATGGATTCCGATGATGACAACGATGCTGCTGAACACATCCGACGCGGAGTGTACGGCATCGGAGATCATCGCACCGGAATTGGCAACAACTCCGGCAATGAATTTGAAAGCCGATAAAATGAGATTGCCGATGATACTGACCGAGGTTACCCGGTTGGCTGTTTTCTGAAAATCCTGCTCCATAATTGTTCCCCCTTTTGCTTGAACATAAGCGCAATCTGTTTTGCTGCATTTATGAAATGACAGTCCGACCAAAACGTTTTGGTTGAACTGTCATCTGTGCAACATTTTTGTACATATTCCGGCAACTGTTTTCATCGGAATATGTATTTTATTCATGCTATATATCATACACCATTCTATGCAAAAAAAGCAATAAAATTGCACCTTGCACAGTAATAAGTGCAAATTAGTAAACGCTTACGCAACTTAGTGGAAGGAATAGAAATACATCAATAACTAATTACAGTTACATGGCGCAAAAATGCAAAACAAAAAACTGATAAAAGTTAGTATACGGTAATGATATATATGCATGACTGATACAGATTAGATGCGTAGAATTTACGGAATATACTACTAATTATAGTTAGGAAAATATAAATAAACTGTTGACAACTAATGAGGGTTAGCGTATACTAACGGACGTAAGAACCGAGAAACTTTATCAGAAAGAAGGTAAAAATGATGCCGCTTACAATGTCACCAAAGGGACAGGAAGTAAAAATTGTACGAATCGGAGGCAAGGATGAAGTGCGCAGACACTTGGAGGAACTTGGATTCGTGACAGGTGGGTTTGTTACAGTCGTATCAGAAGCTGCCGGAAACATGATTGTTAATGTAAAGGGTGCGCGTATCGCGATCGGCCGCGAGATGGCTGCGCATATCTTTATCTAACATAAAAACAAAGAAAAGAGGAGTAAGATCATGACTTTAAGAGAAGCCAAAATTGGTCAGACCGTCACGGTGAAAAAACTCACAGGTGAGGGTGCTGTCAAGAGAAGAATCATGGACATGGGTATCACCAAAGGCGTGGAAGTATACATCCGTAAGGTTGCACCGCTTGGCGATCCGGTCGAAGTAACCGTAAGAGGATACGAGCTTTCGCTTCGTAAAGCGGACGCTGAAATGATCGAGGTACAGTAGTTCAACCAGAGAATAAATAATAAAGGAGAATGACAATGGCAATTAAAATTGCACTCGCAGGTAACCCAAACTGCGGTAAAACAACGCTTTTTAATGCCTTGACCGGTGCAAACCAGTTTGTTGGTAACTGGCCAGGTGTAACAGTCGAGAAGAAGGAAGGAAAGCTGAAGGGTCACAAAGATGTTGTGATCATGGACCTTCCGGGTATCTATTCTTTATCTCCATACACATTGGAGGAAGTCGTAGCAAGAAATTATCTGATCGGTGAGAAGCCGGATGCGATCATCAACATCATCGACGGAACCAACATCGAGCGTAACTTATATCTGTCAACACAGATCATCGAGCTTGGTATCCCGGTTGTTATGGCTGTCAATATGATGGATCTTGTTGCAAAGAATGGTGACAATATCAACATTAAGGCTTTGGGCGATGCATTAGGATGCGAAGTCGTTGAGATCTCCGCATTAAAGGGAACTGGCGTTAAGAAGGCAGCAGAGAAGGCAGTTGCAGCCGCTCAGCAGAAGAAAGCCGTTCAGCGAGTTCACGCTTTCGCGCAGGATGTGGAAGATGCAATCACAACCGTTGAGGATAAGCTTGGAAGCTCTGTAGCAGAGGATCAGAAGAGATTCTTCGCAATCAAGCTTCTTGAGAAAGACTCTAAGATCTCAGATCAGCTTACAACCACTCCGGATGTCAGCGCAGAGATTAAGGCATTAGAGGATAAGTTTGATGACGATACCGAGAGTATCATTACAAACGAGCGTTATACATACATTACATCCATCATCGGAAAATGCGTTAAGAAAGCTGCCGGCAGCGAGAAGTTAACGGTATCCGACAAGATCGACCGTATCGTGACAAACCGAATTTTGGCACTGCCGATCTTTGCACTGGTAATGTTTATCGTATATTATGTTTCCATCACGACCGTGGGCGGTTTCTTAACAGACTGGACGAACGATACACTCTTCGGTGAGTGGATCATCCCGGGTGCACAGTCCTTCTTTGAAGGCATCGGATGTGCGGACTGGTTAACAGGACTGATCGTAGATGGTATCATCTCCGGTGTCGGTGCCGTACTTGGTTTCGTGCCGCAGATGCTCGTATTATTCATCTTCCTTGCATTCCTGGAAGGATGTGGATACATGGCACGAGTTGCATTCATCATGGACCGTATCTTCCGCAAATTCGGTTTATCAGGAAAGTCTTTCATTCCTATGCTGATCGGTACAGGATGTGGTGTTCCGGGAATTATGGCGAGCCGTACGATCGAGAACGAGCGTGACCGCCGTATGACCATTATGACAACAACCTTTATCCCTTGTGGTGCAAAGCTTCCAATTATCGCTTTGATCGCCGGTGCATTCTTTGGTAATGCGGGATGGGTTTCATGGTCTGCTTACTTTGTTGGTATCGTGGCAATTATCTGTTCCGGTATCATCTTAAAGAAGACAAAGATGTTCTCCGGAGATCCGGCACCATTCGTTATGGAGCTTCCGGCTTACCATCTTCCAACCGTAGGAAGCGTTCTCCGCAGCATGTGGGAGCGTGGATGGTCCTTCATCAAGAAGGCAGGAACCATCATTCTTTTATCCACCATCGTTGTATGGTTCACAACCTACTTCGGAGTTGTAGACGGCACCTTCCGTATGCTTTCCGATGAGGAAATCGATTACAGTATTCTTGCTGCAATCGGAAAATGTATTTCATGGATCTTTATTCCGCTTGGATGGGGAGATTGGAAGTCCGCAGTGGCAGCTGTTACAGGTTTAGTTGCAAAAGAGAACGTCGTAGGTACATTCGGTATCCTGTTCCACTATGGTGAAGTCGGCGAGGCCGGTGAAGAAATCTGGGGCAACCTTGCAGCCAATATGACCGGAATCGCAGCGTACTCTTACCTGGTATTCAACCTTCTTTGCGCACCTTGCTTCGCAGCGATGGGAGCAATCAAGCGTGAGATGAACAATGCTAAGTGGTTCTGGTTCGCAATCGGATACCAGTGTGGTCTTGCTTACTTAGTAAGTTTATGCATCTTCCAGATCGGTGGTCTGTTCACAGGTGCAGCAACATTCGGTTTCTGGACGATCGTTGCAATCGCAATCATCATTGGATTTATCTACATGCTTTTCCGTCCATACAAGGAGAGCGAGACTCTTGATGTAAATATCAAGATGGCAAAAGCAAAATAATCAACAGAGTTAATGTAAGGAGGCGGCTATGTCAGCAGAACAATTGGAGCAGAAACAGATCATCATAAATCGGCTGAAAGAAGATGGCTGTCGTATTACCAAGCAGCGACTCATGCTTCTTGACATCATCCTTGAGGATGAGTGCAGCAGCTGTAAAGAAATCTATTACCGTGCGACGAAGAAGGATCCGTCCATCGGAACCGCAACGGTATACCGTATGATCAATACACTTGAGGAGATCGGTGCGATCAGCCGCAAGAATATGTACAAGATCAGCGTATAAGCTCTGTTAAAAGAATCAGTAGAATAAAGCCGGCTCATGCAGTAGACAATACTGTGTGGGCCGGCTTTTTTTGATTCGCAGGAAATTTCTTCCAATGAATCAAAACGCTCCGCGGGGATGTGCAGCTCGCGGAGATGAAGTTTATGCTGAAGCATACCGCTCGTGCGCAAAAGTGTGCGACGAGAGCACGCTTTATTTCGTGAAGAAGTAAGTGCAAATAAAAATTTATAAATGAGAATATGTTATCAAATAATGTATTGACTTTTATACAAGAATTAGTTATATTTAATTTGCGTTAGAGATAACTAACCAACACATAAGGAGAATGATATGTGCCAGGAAATTTATCACATGATGAGAACGATGAATCAGGATGGCCTCGAGTTTCAGCTTGCCTTACAGTGTGCCCCACTTATTACCGGAATCAAGATTTCAAACTTACTCATGGTTTGTGGCAAGCGAGAGGACGCGGTGCAGGAACTTCTTGAAGGGTCTGACATCTCCTGCTTTTGTGTGATGAGCTCACCGAAGAAGACCGCCTTCCTTCTGTATCGCAAAGCAGAACTGGAGCAGTGCCTGACCGATGATAAGGTCAGAGCGGTATTCCGCAAGCTTGGATACGAGGATTTTTCTTTGGATCATGTATTACCGATGTTTCGCAAACGTTACGAGGCGCATATGAACGGGGAGCAGCAGTTCCCACATGAGATGGGGCTGCTCCTTGGATATCCGATCGAGGATGTGGTTGGTTTCATGGAACATTCCGGCAAAGAGTATCTGTATTCCGGATACTGGAAAGTGTACGAGAATGTTCCCGCCAAGAAACAGATCTTCGTGCGATACGATGAAGCGCGCGAGACACTGATCCGACTTCTGGCAAACGATATCGGAATCCGGCTGATCTGCGAGATTTATAAAATGCCGCGGGCACAAAAGTGAATCGCGATAAGAAATAGGAGGCAAAAATATTATGAGTAAAGTAAGTGTTGTTTATTGGTCACAGTCAGGAAATACACAGGCAATGGCAGAGGCAGTCGGCAAGGGTGCCACAGATGCCGGCGCAGAGGTATCGGTTGTATATGTAGGAGATGCTTCAGTTGATGATCTTAAGGATTGTAAGGCTTTCGCACTCGGATGTCCGGCTATGGGCGCTGAGGTGCTTGAAGAGGCAGAGATGGAGCCATTCGTAGCAGATGTAGAAAGTATCTGCGGTGGCAAGACAGTTGGTCTGTTCGGTTCCTATGGATGGGGCGATGGACAGTGGATGCGCGATTGGGAAGATCGTATGAGAGGTGCCGGTGCAACAATCTCCGGCGGTGAAGGTGTGATCTGTCAGGAGACACCGGATGCAGATGCGATCGCAGCGTGCGAAGCACTTGGCAAGGCACTTGCCGCAGTATAGAAAGTCGGGTATTAATTGCAAGACAGATTCTATACAAAATCAAATCTCAAATGATTCGTTTGAGAAATGTAAAAACGGTAGAACCGACGCGAGTCGTTTTCTATATAAAATCTCCGCAAAGGAAACTTTGCTCCTAGTGTAAATCCGGGCCACCGCGAAAGCGGTGGCTCGCTCTCTTTTTAGGATCGGAATCTATAGGAATTCTTTGAGAACCTGCAGGACACCGGATTCCCAATAAGGGGCACAGGTGGATTTTGCAGCCTGAATGACTTCCGGTCGGGCGTTGGATACGGCGTAACTCGTTCCTGCATGCTCAAGCATTTCAATATCGTTTAAATTATCCCCGAAGACACATACCTCATCCTCTGAAAATCCGAACTGCTCCATAAGATAAGAGATGGCGGTCCACTTACTGACACCGAGTGCATTGCAATCCACCCATTCCTTGCCGGCGGCTGCGACCTGCGCACGCTTTTTCCAGTAAGGGATGAACTCCGGGGTGCAGAGTTCCTCGCACTCGCTTGGATGGTAGACTGTGAATTTGATGATGTCCTCATTTTGAATCGAGAGCACATCGCTCGTTTCGCGGACATCAAAACCGTAGGAGTCGCGGAGCCAGTGGAACATGCGGCTTCCGGCATCTTCCGCAAGACCGTAGTCCGGCGTGCCGACAAAGTAGTCGCAGCTCGGCAGCGTGTCGCGCACCATGCGGCACATGCCTTTCCAGAGTTCTTCGTCCATAGGATAGGTTTTTAAAATTTTTTCCGGTGTGCGGACCACGGTTCCGCCGTCCGAGATGTAATAGAGCCTGTCCGCGATCGGTGCAAAAAGCTTGCGCTCGCTGACAAACTGCCGTCCCGAGCAGACAACAAAGATGATGCCTTTGTCCACGAGGTCGCTTATGACGTTCATATATTCCGGGTTGATCATTAAGGTTCCGTCTTTGACGAGTGTTCCGTCAATATCGGATGCTATCAGTTTTATCATTTTCATGCCTTTCTGTTTGCCTGAAATTCCTTTTTATTGTAGAATATGCTTTGGACAGCGTCAAGGCAGGATTTGTCCTGACAAATGTTTTTTTAATGCAAAGGAGTAATTTTTTATTAAAAGACTAAGAAGAATGAGGGACTCATTTGATTACGATTTATTGTGCGCTGTATGCGGAGGCGCAATATCTGATACAACATTATGAATTGAAAAAGGCGTCGGTCAGCAGGCATTTTCAGGTGTTTGTAAATGACAAGAAAAATGTGCGGCTTGTGATCACCGGCGTGGGAAAGATGAATGCAACGGTTGCAGTGGCGGAGATTTCTACGATCGATCCGCCGGCAAAGGATGATCTTATGGTCAATTACGGAAGCTGTGCGGCGGAACAAATGCTCATGCCCGGCACGAAATCGGACGGTGGAGCAGCGCTGCCGGTTGGAAGTGTTATTATGGTCAATAAACTGACGGATGTGGAGAGCGGGCGTACATTCTACCCGGATATGATCTATCGGCATCCATTTGCAGAGGGCGAAGTGGAGACTTCGGTGCATGTGTATGCGGCGAAGACCGGTGTGAGAGATGAAGTCACGGTGAGGACAGATGTTGCAGGCGTGAATGCGCAGAATGAAGAAATGAAGCGGGGAGAAGCTGCCGGACAGAGTGTGCATGATATGGAAGCGGCGGCTTTCTATGAGGCCGGAAATTTCTTCTACGGACCGCATCAGATGATGTTCCTTAAGGTAGTTACGGATCACGGAAACGATAGAATTGATAAGGAACGATTTGCACAGATCATGCAGACGGCAGGTGCACAGGTCGTGGATTTCCTCGATGGCGTGCTTGTGATGATGCAGCAGGATGAGGATGGCACGACTCTAATTGGAACAGAGACACTCCGGGAAAATAAGAGAAAGCAGGAAATGCAAGGCGATGCACAAGACCGTGCGGAGCGTCTTGCAGAAGATTTGCATTGTTCCGTCACGATGCGTGCAGAGTTGATGCAGCTTCTTACTTACTGGCGGCTTGCGGGCTTTGATGCGCAATCTGTTATTGACGTATATTATGCACAGGGGCTTCTGCCATGCAAGGATAAGCGCACGGGAAGGAGATTGCTCGATGAATTGCAGAACAAGTGGTTATAACAATGCTTTTTCACATATCTATGTAGAGAGGGGCGTGCGGGATCATGTGAGGACAAAGCAGATTCTGTCGCGTTTTCCGCAGGCGCAGGTAATCGAGATCGCACATTATAAGGATGTGTTTAACCGGCGCGGGCAGCAGTATGAGGCGCAGCATCGCTCGCAGAGCCTGATCCTTGCGGCGAAGACGGAGCATTTCTTCTATGAGGGCGCCAAGCCGTGCCAGAATTTCGGCAATGACAATTTCTATTACTGTTCGACGATGATGAACTGCATCTACGATTGCAGTTACTGCTATCTGAAGGGGATGTATCCGTCTGGCAATCTGGTCGTGTTCGTCAATCTTGAAGATTATTTTGCAGGGCTGGATGCGCTGCTTGCGAAGCAGTCCATGTATGTGTGTGTGTCGTACGATGCGGATCTGCTGGCGCTCGAGTCTTGGATGGGCTATGCGCGCGTGTGGGTGGATTATGCGGCAAAGCACTCTAATCTGAAACTGGAGATCCGGACGAAAAGCGCGCGAAACGGGATGTGGAAGGAATTTCCGGTTCTTTCCAATGTGGTGTATGCGTTTACGGTTTCACCGCAGAAGATGATCGCGACAAGCGAGCATAATACACCTTCGGCGCAGGCAAGGATCGATTGTGCGGTGGAAGGGATAAGGCGTGGCTTTCCGGTGCGCTTCTGCTTTGACCCGATGCTCTATCTGCCGGGATGGGTGGAACTGTATTCGGAATTATTGACGCAGATCGATGAGGCTATTGCGGGAGCGGATTGCGGTTGGCAGCAGCTGGATGCGGTCAGTGTCGGAGGATTTCGCATCTCGAAAGAGTATATGAAGAAAATCCGCCGGGTGGAGCCTGCTTCCCCGATCGTGCAGTTTCCGTATGTGAATGTGGAGGGCGTGTACCAATATCCAACTGAATTACTTGCGAAAATGGAGAATTATATCCTGAGTGAGCTCACAAAGCGCATGCCGGTGGAGAGGGTATTTGTAGATTCCGAGTCGATGTGAGGGAAGGTCTGATGCGAGACTGTATCCGCACGGATGCAAGGTACGTAATCTGCATGGCAATGGAGAAAAAGCGCGATGCAATGAATCGTTGAAAACGGATTACAATATTGGATGAGTAAAGTTAGTCAGTAAATGAAAAGAGTTGTTCGTATGGAAGATAAGAATGTGAAGGAATTGCATAAAACGGAGCAGGATGTCTATGCTGCGATCGTGACAGGTGCCAGTTCGGGAATTGGCCTGGCGATCGCGGAAACATTGTGTGGGCTCGGCTATCGGGTGTACGGTATCGGCAGAAACTTTGAGCGCGAGGAAGCGCGGATGATGCAGCAGAACTGCGCGGAATTTCATCCGATCGTGTGTGATCTGCTGGATACGGCGAAAATGTGTGATGAAGTGAATGCGATCCGTAAAAAAGAGACGATCAAAGTGCTTGTGAATGCAGCAGGCGTGGGCTATTACGGACTTCATGAGGAATTATCCGTCAAGCAGATCCAGATGCTTGTGCGCACGAATCTGGAAGTTCCGATGCTTTTGACTAATCGCTTGCTCCGCACGTTAAAGGGAAATCATGGATATATCATCAATGTATCCTCAATTACGGCAAAAAAGACAAATCCGCACGGCTGTGCATACGGCGCGGTCAAGGCGGGACTTACGAATTTTGGCGAGAGCATGTTTGAGGAAGCGCGAAAATACGGCGTGAAGGTGACAACGCTTCATCCGGACATGACCGATACGAATCTGTATCGGGATGCGGACTTTACTTGCAGCGATGCAGACGGCTGTGCACTGGCAAGTGACGAGGTGGCGGATGCCGTGCGTTTTGTGTTAAGCCAGCGTGAGGGCGTTGTGGTGCCGGACATTACGATCCGCCCGCAGTATCACAGAATTGCGAGAAAGGAACGATCATGAGCGATAAAAAACAGGGAATCCTATATATCATATGTGCGGGCTTTTTCTTCGCCTGCATGACATTTTTCGTAAGGCTGGCGGGGAATCTTCCGACCATACAGAAAGCGTTCTTCCGAAACGCGGTTGCAGTCGTGATTGCGGTTATCATGCTTGCGCGCAGCGAGGGCGGTTTTCAGATTAAAAGAAGCAGTTGGCCGGGGCTTTTTATGCGAAGCTTCTTCGGAACGGTCGGACTGATCTGCAATTTCTACGCCGTTGATCATCTGAATATTGCGGATGCCAACATCTTAAACAAATTATCGCCATTTTTCGCAATCCTGATGTCCTACTTTATCTTAAAGGAAAAGGCGAACAAAGTGGAGTGGCTGTGCGTTGTGGCGGCATTTACCGGAGCTTTGTTTGTGGTGAAGCCTTCTTTCTCCATGGAATTTGTGAATGCAATGGTCGGTGTGCTGGGCGGATTTGGCGCAGGAATTGCATATACGTTTGTGCGCAAGCTCGGCAAACAGGGCGAGCGTGGACCGGTGATCGTTATGGTGTTCTCGGCTTTTTCCAGCATCTGTACGCTTCCGTTCTTTATCTTCCAATATGAGCCGATGTCTGCAAAACAGTGGATCATACTGATCCTTGCCGGATGTTCGGCTGCCGGCGGACAGATCTTCATTACCAAGGCATACACGAAGGCTCCGGCAAAGGAGATTTCCGTGTTCGATTACACGCAGGTCATCTTTGCGGCATTGCTTGGGTTCGTGTTCCTCGGCCAGATTCCGGATTGGATGAGTGTGGTCGGATATGTCATCATTATCGGAAGTGCTGTGTTTAAGTGGAACTACATGAACAGGACGACAAACCCTTAATTTGCCGTCCGATTGATAACGAGCAGATCCCCGGCCTCCAGCCGCACATTTCCATTCGGAATAATAACCTGCTCATCGCGCTGGATCATGATGACAAGCTCGTTGCGCTTCTTTGGAATCTCGGACAGCAGCTTGCCGGTGTATTTGCTCTCGGAATCGAGATGGATCTCGACGAGCGTGACGCCCTCCACGATGTCAGGCGTGGTGGCGCTGAGGATAAGCACATCGTTTTCAAGAAGATGCGTGTTGCCGTCCGGGATGATGTTCACGCCGTCGCGCTTGAGCAGCACGATGAGTGTTTCCGGCGGGAGCGTCAGATCCTTGAGCGATTGTCCGCACCAGTTGTGGTCGGCGGGAATGGTCAGCTGAATGAACTGTACCGGAACCTCGTCGGAGTAGTCGTTGAAGGTTTTCATGACATCGGCCTTCTGGTCGATCATATCCAGTTTTTTCGCAATCACAGGAAGAAGTGAACCTTGCAGTAATATCGAGAATAAAACAATCATAAAGACAATATGAAACAGATCATTTTCGGTTTCGACTGCCATGGTCGCCATGATTGCGAACACGATGGAAGCTGCGCCGCGAAGCCCCGCCCAGGAGACTAAAAGCTGTTGGGAGAGCTTGCTTTTAAAAGGCGTAAGCACAGCGGCAACCGCCACGGGACGTGCCACAAACGTCAGGAATACGGCGATGCACAATGCAGGGATGATAACCTGTGGAAGGCGTGACGGGAAGGCGAGCAGGCCGAGTAAGAAGAAGATCAGCATCTGCATGAGTCCGGTCAGACCGTCAAAGAAATTGACGAGATTTCGCTTGTTCGGAATCTCGGTATTGCCGAGCACGATGCCGACGATATAGGCGCTTAAGAAGCCGTTGCCGCCCAGAAGGGACGGAAGCGTGTAGGAGAGCAGTGCGATACCGACAACGAAGATCGTGTCAAAGCCTGCAACAGAAAATTTCACACGACCGAGAAGCCAGATGGAGACTGCCGAGATCAGTGCACCGAATAACAGACCGAATGCGATCTGTTGTGTGATCAACAGTCCGATCTGGCTGCCGCTTGCCTGTCCCTGTGCGATCGCGATAAAGGTTGCGGTCAGCATATAGGAACACGGATCGTTACTACCGCTTTCCACCTCAAGAAGGGAGGCGGTATTGTATTTTAAGTTGAGCTTTTTGGAACGTAAAACAGAAAAGACGGATGCGGCATCGGTGGAACCGATCAGTGCGCCGAGAAGCAGACTTTCCGTCCAGTCAATATGTAGTGCATAGTGGCAGAATGCTCCGGTTAATCCGGACGTGATGACAACGCCGACGGTGGAGAGCAGGATCGATTTGACCGCCACGGACCGGGCCTGATTCCAGTTCGTGCCGAATCCACCGTAGAACATAATGAAAATGAGCGCAGTGGAACAAATCTGTTCTGCAAACGAATAATTGTCAAAAGGAATTTTTAAAATGCCATCGGACCCGAATACCATACCAAGTATGATAAAAAGGAGCAGTGCGGGAATTCCGAGACGGTTCGATACGCGGCTTAAGAAGACGCAGGCGAAGATTACGATAGTTACAATGATAAGATAAGTCGTCATGTGAGCCCTCCAGTCGTATAAATTTCGTATCTATAGAATAACGTATAAACAAGTCAGGAGTCAAATATGATTTCGCATTTATGTAAGAAATATTGAAGAAAGAGACAGGTTGTGTATGTGATTCAAAAAATCACATCCCAACATTTGCCATGGGACCTAAAAACTCCGCCACAACACATGCAGCGGAGTTTTTGGCACTATGTATTTGGAAAACGTAAAGTGTGCATATTAGTTAGTAGCTTCGGCTTTCTTACCGAACAGTTTCTTTAAGCAGCTGAATGCTACCAGTACACCGAGTACCATCAGAAGGATGGCTACGATAAACTGAAGTCCGTCTACAAGAAGTGTAGCCTGACCGCTTACTATGTTGGTAACCAGTGCGATGGTCTTCTGGATCAAAGCGGTAAATGTTACGGCGAGCATAACGAACATTGGCGCATACAGTGTCCAGCCGGTTCTTCCGGTTGTCTTTAAGAATACGGATAAAGCGATCAGTACGAGTGCTGCAAGTAACTGGTTTGCAGAACCGAACAGAGGCCATACGTTGTTGTATCCGCCGAGTGTCAGTAAGTATCCGAAGAACAGTGTGATAACGGTTGCAAAATATTTGTTTGTCAGAACACGCTGCCATGCAGGCATTTTCTCAGGATCGGTTGTGTCTCCGTAGAATAACTCCTGGAAAGACATACGTCCGATACGTGCAACGGAGTCGAGTGATGTAAGAGCAAGAGCAGATACACACATGGTCATGAATACGGTTGCTACATGAACCGGAACACCGAGTTTCTCAAGGAATCCGGCAACACCGGTAGAGAAGATGGCAAATGGAGTTCCGTCAGGCTTTGTACCATTGACAGCAACTGCACCGACAACAACAAGTGCTACGATACCAAGTAAAGACTCAATAACCATTGCGCCGTAACCAACCATTGGCATATCTTTCTCATTGCTGATGGTCTTGGATGATGTACCGGAAGAAACCAGCGAGTGGAAGCCGGATACGGCACCACAGGCGATCGTTACGAACAGTGTAGGGAAGAGGTAGCTTCCGTTTACGTTGAATCCGTTGAATGCGTTCAGCTGCATAGATGGATGTGCAACGAGTACACCGACAACTGCGCCGATGATCATGCCGAGGAGCATGAAGGTTGTCATATAGTCACGAGGCTGCATAAGAAGCCACATCGGCATAACGGATGCGAAGAACAGGTATGCCATAACGATGTAGATCCAAGCTGTCTTTGTTGCGTAGATCGGAAGTTTCATACCGACTACAAACATAACAACGAGAAGCGCGATAGCAACTACGGCACGAACAATTTCGTTCATCTTGCCGACTTTCTTCTGGATCAGACCGAAGATGATTGCAACAACGATAAAAAGCATTGAAATAGAAGCTGCTGCAGAGTTTGCATAGCTTGTAGCTTCTGTCATTCCCTCAACGCCTTTTCCGACGAAGGTTCCTGCAACCATGTCGGTAAATGCTGCGATAACAAGAAGTGTGAATAACCAGCAGAATAACATAAATAATTTACGTCCGGTTCTGCCGATGTACTTCTCAATGATCATACCCATTGATTTGCCTTCGTTCTTAACGGATGCATATAAAGCACCGAAATCCTGTACAGCTCCGAAGAACAGACCACCGATGATCAGCCAGAGCAGTACCGGTACCCATCCGAATACGGATGCAAGGATTGGACCGGTGACAGGTCCTGCACCTGCGATGGATGAAAACTGGTGTGAAAATACTGTAAATTTGGAAGATGGGACATAATCCTGACCATCCTCATGTGTGTAGGCCGGTGTCTTAGCATTTGGGTCGATTCCCCATTTGTTTGCAAGCCATCTTCCGTAGAACAGATAGCCGGCACCGAGTGCAACGATTCCGATTAATACGATAACTAAACCATTCATGTTAGTTTCCGCCAATTGGCGGCTCCCTTCTTAAGATTTCAAAGAGTTGCATATAAACCAAAAGCCTTCGTTTTTATAACGAACGTTTCCGTTGTTATAAAGACGAAGGCTTTTGCTTCCGCGTTACCACTTTATTTGCCGCTTTATGCGACCACTCTGTCTCATCTCAACCGTCTTATGGATTACTTTATATAGAAGTAATGAAAAGCAGGATGAAATAAGCTTCCAGATAACGGTGGAAAGCCGGTAGCACCTAATGTCCGATCGGAATTCAGTGCACTGCTCGCAGAGGATGGTCTCTCGGAGGGATACACCGTCTTACACCAGCCGACGGCTCTCTGTAGTACGACATCCGACAGATCGTATTCTGTTCTATGCATTTGCTCTTTGTTGCAAATAAAAATAGCACCATGAAAAAAATTTGTCAACCGTTTTGTTATGCTAAATGGTTATGGTTTATATAAATAGATGAATAAAACTGTAAAAACCGGAGCCTTTTCGACACGATCCGACAGAATGCGACGTCTAATAAACTAGATTTCAAAAATCATAATTGCTATAATAAATACCGTAGCAAGAAAACACAAAAAGGAGTTGTTATGGCAAAAAGTAGAATCTTAAGCCGGCTTTTGCTCATCGCCGGCACTATCACATTGTTAGCAGGCTGCGTGGACAGCAATACCTCGAAGAAGTCGGCAGACAGTGAGGTTCACGAGGCAATCACGATGCAATCTCCGTTTCGAAATATGAGTGCGTTTATTGAAGTGGTTCATGAACAGTACCCGGAGATCAATATTGAAGTTATTCCGTACAGTGGTCAAAATTATACGGCATATGTGACGGCGCAGCTGGAGACCGGTGATATGCCGGATCTTTATTGTACGACGTACTATACGCCCGGAAGTCAGAAGGTTGACGATAAACTGATCGATATGTCCGGATATGCATTTACGGATTGTTATGCGGAGGCACGTCTGCGTGAGGTTACGGACAATGGGGCAATCTACATGTTGCCGGCCTATTTTGACTGCGTGGGAATTACCTATAATAAGACATTGCTGGAAAAACACGGATGGGAGCTGCCGACATCGCTGAGGGAACTGGAAGCGCTTGCACCTGAGGTCGAAGCGGCAGGCTGTCAGCTGGCACTCGATCAGATTCAGCTTCCGGGATATGGATTTCAGTATTTTTGCAGCATTATGAGCACCAATTACCTGAATACGCCGGATGGACGCAAGTGGCAGAGTCGTTTCCTGAATGGGGATACAACGATGGCGGAGAATGAGGAGCTGATGAAGAATCTGAAGATCCTCGACCGCTTGCGTGAGGTCGGAATGTTAAACGGTAACGGAGATCCGCTCAGCGATGATGCGACGCGTCTTGAGATGGCGGAAGGGAATACGCTTTTTATGCTGGGCAACGCCAATAGCTTTGATGAGACAGAGACGGAAGATGAATTCGGGATCATGCCTTTTCTCTCGGAAGACGGAACGCAGAATGCTTTTATCCTGAATGTCTCACGTTACATGGGATTGAACAAGCATCTTGAGGACAAAGGCAATGAGCAAAAGCTTGAGGATGCGATTCATGTGATGGAGGTGCTCTCTACCGTGAAGGGAATGAAAGCGCTTAACATGACACATGCCAATACATCGCTTTTGCCGCTCAAAGATTATGTGATGGAGAGTGAGGGGTATTATGCGGAGATCGCGGAAGATATCAATGCAGGAATGGCTGCGCCTTTTCTCTATGATGGCTGGGAAAACATCATTGTTGAAACGGGAAACACGATGATTTCCTATATATGTGGCGATGCGACGCTGCAGGATGTGGTACATGCTTTTGACGATCATCAGGGGCTGATCGAGGATAATTCCACCGCGTCTTACACAACTGTCACGAAAAAGCTGAATACGAGCGAGTGCGCAAGAGCGGTCGGAATCTGTTTTGCGCAGGCGAGCGGAGCGGATCTTGCTCTGATTTCAAAGAACAAGTGGTATGCGCTGGCGGATTATAAAGATCTGAATTTCGAAGGTGTGAGCGGAGAACTTTATCCGCTCCCGGTGACGGATCAGGGAATCACCTCGATTCTGCCGACCGGATGGGTGGGCAATATTGAGACGGTGACATTGTCCGGCGCACGGATCAGGGAGCTGGTGGAGAAGGGCTATGACCGAAACGGGGACGGGAAGACGTTTCCGTATGAGCTTGTTACGCCGGAAGGCTTTGCAATCGACGATGACACGATCTATACCGTGGCAATCTGCGGCGTGACGGAATCGGTGGCGGCGGAAGGAAATCTGACCGATACCGGAATCCTGGGGCTGGAAGCCGCGCGGAAGTATTTTGGAAGTTTTGATACATTTTCCGCAGAGAATCTTATTTGGGAGTAAGGCAGAGTTCAGAATGAGAAGATATTGGAAATATAAGGTAAGAAATTCGCAGATTTTTAAAACTATACATTTATTCGTGATCATTATTGTTTTTAGTGTGATCATTTTCTTTCAGGTGTACCACTCGTATATCGATGACATACTGTACGAGGAGCGCCTGAGTCAGATGAAGGCGGTTACTTCGCAGCTTTTTGAAGGCCTTGAAGAGATGGTGGATAATCGTTGGGAGACGGTCATCTCACAGGGAAACCGACTGGATGACAATTTAATTACCAATGTTGAGGAACTGACGGAGTTTATGACGAAGCAGGCGAAGATTAACGAATTTGACAAGAAAAGCCAGCGGCTGATCGCGGTGGACAATATGGGACGGTACTATACCAGAGAAGGCATGCAGGGAAATCTGCAGGAGATGAATGTACTGCTTGACGAACCGCAGCAGGTCAGTTTTGTCACAAACAGTATCACAAAAAACAATACGGAGATCGTGTTCCTGGAGAAGATGACCGTACCGACGCATATCGATGACGGAAGCCGGATCGTAACGATCGAGTATTACGGGATTGCGCAGGACATGCAGGTGTTCAATCCGCATTTCGAGTGCAATGCCTATAAAGGAAACAACACGGTGTATGTGATCGATCGTGACGGACTTAAGCTTTTTAACAGTCAGTCCAACGAAGTGCTACACGGCTACAATACCTACACGGTGCTGGAAAATATGGAATATCTGCACGGAAGTTCCTTTGAGCAGGCAAGGGAGGAATTGCGTTTAAATGATATCTCTTATTCCAATGCAATTCTGGAGGGGACGGAGTATTACTACGCGCTGTATCAGATGGAGGATTCGCAGTGGAATCTGCTTTTTTTAGTGCCGTCCTCGTACGTTGCGCAGAATACGGTGCGGCTGGTCAGTCTGTCCATGCGGATCGTGCTGATCTTCGCGATCATTCTCGTTACGACCAGTGCGGCTGCCATCTTTGCGACGATGCGGCATCTGCAGAAGCAGGCGGTGGAGAACGAGCGCAAAAACAGCGATAAACTGGCACATATCAACGAACAGCTCGACCAGAAGAATGCGGATCTGTCCAAGGCGGTGCAGGTGGCGGAGACGGCGTTTGAGATGGCGGAGAGTGCCAACCATGCCAAAAGCGATTTCCTTGCCAATATGTCGCATGACATCCGAACGCCGATGAATGCGATCATCGGTATGACGACGCTGCTTGAACATGATGTGGCATCACCTCTGAAGGTCTGCGAATATACAAAGAAGATCAAGAGTTCCAGCCAGCATCTGCTTGGAATTATCAATGATGTGCTCGACATGAGCAAGATCGAGAGCGGCAAGACGACCATAAACGTGGGTGAATTTTATCTGCTGGATCTCTTAGAGCAGATGGATACGGCGTTCCGCCCGCAGACGGATGCAAAACATCAGACATTTGAGATCGTGACGCAGGAACTCAAACACGCATGGCTCTGGGGTGACAGCATGCGCCTGATGCAGATCCTGAACAATCTGTTGTCCAATGCCTACAAATATACGTCACAGGGCGGGGCGATACGCGTCGAGATTCTGGAGATGGAGCAGTCCTCGTCGGCCTATGCGAAGATCTGTTTCAAGGTGATCGACAACGGTATCGGAATGAGCAGGGAATTTCTTGCCAAAATCTATGACTCGTTTACCCGCGAGGAGCGTTCGGTCACGAACACGATTCAGGGAACGGGGCTCGGCATGTCGATCGTCAAAAGTCTTGTGGACCTCATGGGCGGAAGCATCGATGTGGAAAGTATTCAGGGAAAAGGCACCTGTTTTGAACTGATCCTGGATTTCAGGATTTCGGAGAAGAAGGCAAACGACATCCGACAGGAGGAGCAGGCGGAAGAAGTCGATACCCGGAGAATGGAGGGACTACGGTTTTTGTGCGCGGAGGATAATGACCTCAATGCTGAAATTCTGACGGAGCTTTTACATATGGAGGGAGCAAGCTGTGTGATCTGTCCGAACGGACAGGAAGTTGTGGATGCATTTGAGCAGTCGGTGCCGGGAGAGTACGATATGATCCTGATGGATGTGCAGATGCCGGTCATGAACGGTTATGAGGCGACAAAAGCGATCCGCAGGGGAAACCATCCGCTCGCGCATACGATCCCGATCGTTGCGATGACAGCCAATGCGTTTTCCGAGGATGTACAGAAATCGCTGAGTGCCGGCATGAATGCGCACATATCCAAACCGATGGATATGAAGAAGCTGGCACGGGTGGTGCAGAAGGAGCGGATGAAGGCTGCGGTCTGAGCACAAAGAGGGACAGAAGCCACAAATTTATTATAGAAGCCTGATACAGCGGTTCAGCCATTCAATCATCATTTCCTCGCGCATGATCGCACCCATCAATACAAGATAATCGCCGAATTCATCGGAGTCGCTTTGTGGGACTTCGGTGAATTTTTTTTGATTATTTTTCAGGTGTTTCATGCGGGTGCGGTGTTTGTGCAGCTGATCCTCGAGCATGAATCTGCGATCTTCCGGATCAAGACAGTTGCAGAAGAAAATCTTAAGGCGTGAGACATCCTTCGGTGTCGGCTGAGCCTTTGTCTCTGTGGCAAGCCAGTCAAGGAAGTCTTCCCGTCCCGCGTCGGTAATATGGTAGAGTTTCTTCTCGGAGCTGGTCTCCGAGACTTCGACCTGGTAGGCCACGCAGCCTTCATCGGTCAGTTTCTTGAGTTCCGGGTAGATCTGACTGTGCTTGGCAGACCAGAATTCGCATAAGGTCGATTCAAACTGCTTCATCAGATCATATCCGGTCATTTCTTTTTGGTTTAAAAGGCCAAGAATGGCATATTTTAAGGTTCTCATTTCTTTCACTCTTTCGTAATTACAAACTTTCTTATTGGAATATCATAGCATATCGGAAGAATATTCCAACCGATTTTGACATTTTCTCGCTTTTTTCTACTTTTGCACAAAACGGGTTGATTATTTTTGTGAATTACGACATGTATAAAATGATATGTAAATATTTACATATAGGAAATTATATGCTAAGATGATCACACATTGACATATTTTTAACAAAATACAAAGCAAAAGGAGACAAAAAGATGAATTTAACAAAGAAACGATGGGTAATCCTGATAGCATGTTGCCTCATCAACTTATGCCTCGGATCAATCTACGCGTGGAGCGTATTTGCTTCTTCCATGGCGGAGTTCTTAAGCGTGCATGGCGGAGTCACACTTACCACCGCGGACCTTGCAATTGTATATACGGTTGCGAATTCAGTAGGACCGATCACCATGATCAGTGGCGGCTGGTTCAATGACAAGTTCGGACCGAAGAAGGTTATCCTGATCGGTGGAATCATGATCGGAATCGGAATGATCGCTTCCGGATTTGCGACAAGCGTCGGATTTTTAGTGGTAACTTACGGTCTGATCTTCGGACTGGGCCTTGGTATGACATACGGTACAACGGTCAGCAGTTGTATGAAGTTCTTCCCGGACAAGCGTGGTCTGATCGGTGGAATTACCACCGCGATCTACGGACTCGGTTCCGTGATCCTGCCTCCGGTCGTAACAGCGATTGTATCGGTTTCGAGTGCGGCAACCGCATTCAAGATTATCGGTGTTGTATTTTTGATCGTGATCGTTGCATGTTCCTTCTTAATGGATCAGTGTCCGGCGGATTTTGTTCCGGAAGGGTGGACTCCACCGGTTGCAGCAGCGCAGAGTGGTGTTGTGAATAAGAACTGGAAAGAGATGTTAAAGACTCCGGTATTCTATGTAATGATCGTGCTGTTCACATGCGGCGCTTTTTCCGGAATGATGGTCATCTCACAGGCTTCCGCAGTTGCAACGAATATGGTTGGAATGACTGCACTTATGGCAAGTACTGCCGTATCTGCACTTGCAATCTTTAATGCAGCGGGACGTATTTTCGCAGGACTTTTATCTGATCGCATCGGACGAATCAATACATTAACGATCGCCACCGTGCTTGGTGTGGCAGGACTTCTTCTGTTATACATGACAGGAGAGGGCGGATATGCAACTTTCTATATCGGTATCGCCGGTGTGGGATTAAGCTTTGGTTCTTTCATGGGTGTGTACCCGGGATTTACTGCGGATCAGTTCGGCGGCAAGAACAACAGCGTGAACTATGGAATCATGTTTATCGGTCTGGCTGCGGCAGGTTACTTCGGACCGTCCGCAATGCGCAGCATCTATATGACAGACGGTGCTTATGCACGCGCATTCTTGATCGCTGCCGCATGTGGTGTGGTCGGATTTGTATTTACATTTATTTATCGCATTTTTACAAAGAAGGCTTAGTTAGTCACAAGCCCATACAAGAACAGAATTTGCAGCGGAAGCATTGCATTAGTGACAGGAGAGCATGAGGCATGATTCGGGATTGCGAGGGTATGGGTAAATTGAATTATAGAGATGAAAGAGAGGATTTACACAATGGAGAGAAAATATCCACATTTATGTCAGCCAATCACACTTGGAAATGTAACATTTCGTAACCGTATGTTCGCATCGCCGATCGGTGCAACCGATATTGATAAAGATTGTGTTCCGGGCGAGAGAACACGCGCCTTTTACGAGCTTCGTGCCAAGGGCGGCGCGGCAGCCGTAACGATGAGTGAGCTTGTGGTACATCCGGAGACCGACGGATCGCACATGCTTCATCTGGATCTGGCAACTGTCGGATCACTTGCCGCATTTACCTTTACTGCGGATGCGATCAAGCGCCACGGTGCGGTGCCGAGTGTTGAGTTCTCACACTCCGGACAGTATGCCGGAACCTATATGGCAGATAAGAACAAAAAGCAGGGATTGACGCAGTACGGTCCATCGGACGGCGTGCGCCCAGACGGTATGAAGGTGACAGCTCTGACCAAGGAGCAGATCGCGGACATCGTGGAGCGTTACGGAGAGACGGCAAAGCTTGCAAAGCGTGCGGGATTTGAGATGATCATGATCCACGGCGGACACACTTGGCTGCTGAACCAGTTTATCTCCCCATATTTCAATCACAGAACCGATGAGTACGGCGGAAGTTTTGAGAACCGCATGCGTTTTACCATTGAAGTACTTAAGTCGGTAAGAGAAGCAGTAGGACCGATGTTCCCGATCGAGTTTCGTATGAGCGGATCGGAGCTTTTCGAGGGCGGATATGACTTAGACGAAGGCGTAAGAATCGCACAGGCTGTCGAGGAATATGTGGATCTCATCCATGTGTCTGCAGGTTCGTACCAGTTCGGCTTTTTTAAGACACATCCGTCGATGTTCTCCGAGCACGGCATGAATGTATATCTTGCAGCAGAGATCAAGAAGCATGTAAAGAAGCCGGTTGCAACGATCGGTGCATTAAATGATCCGGAGCAGATGGAAGAAATCATCGCTTCCGGCAAGGCAGACGTGGTCTACATGGGACGTGCGCTGCTTGCAGATCCGTACCTGCCACAGAAGGTCGTAACCGGAAATGACGACAAGATTGTGAAATGCCTGCGCTGCTTCGCATGTATGGCAGAGCGTCCGACCACACAGACCAGAAGATGTACGGTCAATCCGCTCATCGGTCGTGAGATCGAGGGAACGGACATCGTTCCGGCAGCAGTCAAGAAGAATGTTCTCATTGTTGGCGGTGGTGTTGCCGGCCTTAAGGCAGCCGTAACCGCAGCGCTTCGCGGACACAAGGTTGTGCTCTGCGAAAAAAGCGACAAAGTTGGTGGAATCTTAAAGTGTGAGCAGGCGATCGACTTCAAGCACGAGATGTATCAGCTTGGATTATCGTTAGAAGCGCAGGCAATCGAGGCAGGTGTTGAGATTCGCTGCAATACAGAAGTGACACCGGAATATGCCGAGGCACAGAATGCAGACGTTATGATCCTTGCAGTCGGCTCCAATCCGATCGTTCCTCCGCTCAAGGGAATGGACGGCGATAACGTTGTGATCGTCAACAATTACTATCTTGAGAAAGAGAAAGTCGGCGACAGCGTCGTTGTGCTCGGTGGCGGTCTTGCAGGCTGTGAGGCAGCAATCCATCTGGCACAGGAAGGCAAGAAGGTACATCTTGTTGAGATGAGACCGGAGCTTGCACCGGATGCAAATATTCGTCACCGTCCGATCCTCATGCAGATGATCGAGAAATACGTTGAGGCACACACGCAGTATCAGGGTATGGAAGTGACCGCAGACGGCGTGATCTGTAAGGATGCAGACGGAAACGAAGTGCTCGTGCCGGGCAAATCTGTGGTATGTGCGGTTGGACAGCGTGCAAACAGAGATTGCGTGAATGCGCTTCGCGATTGCGCGCCGGTTGTTCGTGAGATCGGAGACTGTGTTCGTCCTGGTAATATCACGAATGCGGTCTATATGGGATATCATGCGGCGCTCGACATTTAAGGTTGAGGCAAAATCGGGTTTGTCGACTTAGATTTTTCGTATTCTAAGGCGGACGACACCGGATAATATAGGTGTAAAAACTGGCAGTGT
>CAKRKX010000023.1 GCA_934358675.1 uncultured Agathobacter sp.
ATCCTCAACCTCCGCCGGGGAGATCTTGCTTCCGCCGTAGTTGATGATATCATCACTTCTGCCCACAAGGATACAGCGTCCTTCCTCATCGAGGTATGCCAGATCCTTTGTGATAATGTAGCCGTCGACCATTGTCTCTGCGGTCAGCTCCGGCTCATTATAGTACTCTTTCATAACAAAGGTTCCGCCCCATGCAAGCGGTGCCGGATTCTCCTCACTGACATTCGTAACTTCCGCGCCGTTCTCATCCACAAAACGGATCAGAGAATTTACCGTCGGTCTTCCGATACATCCGACTTTATTGTCGGCACTGTTGAAATCAAGAATACATGAGCATCCGGCTTCGGAGGATCCGTAGAAATTGTACAGACGAAGTTTCGGCATCAGCTGGATCAGTCTCTGCTTGTCCGCCTCCGGAAGAGGTGCCGATCCGATCTGGATATACTGCAGCTGATCCTTATACTCTCCGATCCGATCGCCGGACAACTCGAAGATCATGCTCAGTGAAGCCGGTGATAAAGCCATCGCTGTAACCGAATATTTATCGATCAGTTTCCATACAGTTCCGACAAATACCATACCGTCCATCAGACAAACCGTAGCCCCGTTGACCATATCGGACTGGTATCTTCGGATACCGAATGCATGATTGAGCGGCATCGGAATGATCTCGACATTCTCCTTTGTCATCTCGGTTCCCTGAATAACATTTTCAGAGATTGCGACATCGCCGAGGTGTGTCATGACAACACCTTTGGACTTTCCGGTTGTTCCTGTCGTAAACAGGATCATGGATACATCATCGTCCTGTGGCAGCTCATTCTGCATTGCCGCAGCCTCATCTGCTGCCTTGACCAGTTCCTTACTCTTGTAAAGGCAAACGCCCTCCATATCCTCATCTGCGATGATCACCGTCGCGTCCACAGCTTCCGCGATCTCCTTCATACGATCCGCACCGGATGTCTTCTCGACCGGAATCGGAATCGCACCGATATACTGTAATGCGGAAAAAATCACAAGATAATCAATATTCTGTGTACAGCGGAGCACAACGTGTGTATTCTTTGTGAGACCTTTGTCCGTTAATACGGTTGCCATCTTACAGATGCGCTCCCAGTACTGGCTGTATGTCACGTTCTTTCTAAGCTCACATACCGCATACTTATCCGGCTGTGTTGCCGCATAACCCTTAATGTACTCAATTACACTATTCATTGCTTTCCCTGGCTCCTTTCTCGACTTCCTTCTGCCACTGATCCATCAGATCCGCTGCCGTATCATCCCATTTGTCACAAAGGTTCTCCCAATACTTTTTCTGGTCCGCATTCAGACGATCCGGAAATTCATAATGATCGACAAGATAATCTGTCATATAGGTAGTTACTTTTTGTGCACCTGCAATATTCACATGATTCTTGTCATAAAAATCAACATTCCGATCCAAACCAATGTCATCCAGCTTTTCTGTCAGATCCAGATAATCATATCCCTGCTCATTAATATATTCTGCCATCTGCACCTGCAAAGCGGCTCTTGTTGCATTCGGTACATACGGTGTTGACAGGAATAAAACCTTCGTTCCCAGCTCTTTTGCCTTCGCTTCGATATTGTCAATGTATTGCTTATCGCTATCAGGAAGAACAACATCCGGATCATCTTCAAACACCGGTTGCTTTTGTTTTTGTACCTTGGCAATAATTCTTGTATATAATTCATCCTGGTCCACACCGTTCAGGCGATCCACAAATTCATCCGATGTAAGCTTACTTATATTACTGTGATATTTCAGAATCGGAAGCATCCACTCATATTTTTTATTCTCACTGTCTTCGACCAGAACCTCATCGATCATCTTTAATCTCGTTAAAGACTGTTTCATTCCCATCGGAACCACACTGAACAATGAGGTATATTTCGCCTGCTTGTACTTACCGGCAATTTTATGTGCTTCATCTGCCAGCGGACTTCGAATTTCCACAATAAACAGATCCACATCCTGCGTTTTCTCAACTTCCTCCATCAGATAAGGAACCGCCTTGATATCCTGCGCAGAACTTGCGAGCAGATTCGATGTAAACTTCTGCTCCTCATAAGCCTGTTGCGGAATCCAGAATCGATACATCGCACTGGATCCCAGACAGACAACATTCAGCGTATCCTTATCCTCTTTATACAGATAACTCATATTATCTGCTTCAACATCAATCGGTCTGACAAAAAAGCCAACTGAATTGATCAATCCGAGCAGTATTCCTGCAAATACAACAGCAGCAATAACTCTTTTGATTACCAGTTTCATCCGCTTAACCACCTTCCTAAGAATTGCATTTATCTATCGCTTTTTCAAAATAACATATCAACTAAAATTTCTCGTAAATAAAAGTCTTTCCAACACCCGATCCGTATACGCCCAATGTAAGGATAATCATAATGCCACCAATTAAAACCAGCCAACGGAACCATAAATTCTGGCGGGCCAGCCACTGTCTGAGCGTCTCCTCATTTCCGTTTTGCTTACGAATCTCCTGTGCAACAGATACCAGCAACAGCACGATACAGGATGCAATGACGATCAGCCACTCATTATGAGATAATCCGATATTTTCTACATTATAAAAGACATCATGATATACGAAAACGGATTTCAACATACCGAACGAATTACGAAGACCATGTCCCATAAAAATAATTCTTCCGATCACACAAAGTGTAAAGGTTCGCAGCATCCGGAAAATGCTCCAGCTGATACAATCTCTTCTTATGTTCAGTTTCTGCGTTAATTTTTCAATCGGCTGTTCAAACATTGTAGACATACAGATCAAAACGCCATGGAAAAGTCCCCATCCGATATAATTCCAGTTTGCCCCATGCCAGAAACCGGTCAAAAACCATACACACAGAATCGGGAAACAGGATGCAATATTGCGTCCCCACTCATTGCCAAGATGCTTTCTTGCAAATGTATTTAATTTCATGAACATGGTCGATGTTGATACCGGATAAAATATATATTCACGGAAGAACGCTCCCATGGAAATATGCCAGCGTCTCCAGAATTCCGGCAATGTCTGTGAGAAATACGGTCTCTCAAAGTTCTCACTGAGATGAATATCCAGACATTCCGAAGCACCTCTTACAATGTCCATACATCCGGAGAAATCACAATAAATCTGAATCGAATACAAAACTCCGGCAAAGAAAAAGATGGAGCCTTTATAATCTCCACTGTTATTAAACACTTCCATTACAAAGGAAGATAGATGATCTGCGATCACGAGTTTCTTGAAATATCCCCAGATGATCAACCAGGATCCCTGAACCACAGTATCATAATTAAATTTGTGTTTCGCGTAGATCTGTGGTGCCACTTCCGTATATCGGGCGATCGGTCCCTGCGTAATATGTGGAAAATATAACACATAAGCCAGATATTTCAGGAAATTCTTCTGTGCGGAAGTCTTTCCGTTATAGATCTCCATTAAATAGGAAATCATCATAAACGAATAAAATGAAATTCCAAGTGGCGCGATAACATTCCATTCCGGAAGCGTCGCAAGGCTTGCCATTCCAAGAATCTGATTGATATTTGTGACAAAAAATCCCATTCCTTTAAATAAGAAGAGAATTCCGATGACAAAAACTAAAGCAACAACAAGTACTTTTTTACGTTTCTGTTTCATTTTATTCTTAATAGAACGTGCCGCACGGCGATCCAGCCCCTCGGTCATCCGATCCTGCTCATCAAGATTCCTCTGCATCAGCAGCGCAAAACCATATACGCCGCATGCGGTCAGTACAACGACTGCAAGATACTGAATTCCCGCCATAAAATAAAAATAAAAACTAGCCAATAAGACTACAAACCATTGCATCTTCTTTGGCACAATATAATATAAAAATATGGTAATTGCCAAAAAAGCCAAAAAGGTATAGGAAATAACCGACATATAAATAATCTCCTTTTTCTTTCGTTTCCGTTTCCATTCCCGCTTTCCATAAAAAACGCGATATATAGTTGTCCACCTGAAAATAAGCGCACAACTACATATCGCATACTAACATTTTGACATGCAGGTTGTCAATAATTCTCTTTATACGGTACTGAACGCCGGCCAGTAATTCAACAGCAGATAGCTGAGCACAGTCATCAGCACAATTACAATAATGGTAATCTTCCAACCCTCTTTTAACATATACTTTGGTTCCATTCCATATCCGACCGGAATCGCACGGATAGAAGTCGGAAGCATGTAAGACAGGTTAACACCGATGGATGCAATGTACACATACGGAATTGGATTCTTGCCGATTCCCTGAATGATCGAGATAACGATCGGGATTGCAACGGCAGCTGTCGCTGTGTTGGATGTCACATCCGAAAGGATCAGCGTGAGCGTTATGATTACAAGGATTGTTGTAAATCCACCGTTTAAGTTCATTCCCGAAACCCACGCGCCGATATCCTCGGCTGCACCGGATCCGTTGATCAGGGTTCCTGCTGCAAGACCGCCGGCGAAGATATAGATCAGCTCCCAGATAATACAGGTCTGCACCGACTTCCACTGCATCAGGCGCTTGCCTTCTTTATCGGTGATCAAAAACGAAAGCACTGCACAGATAATGAATGCATATGCCGGCTTTAATCCCGGAAGGATGTTCTGATATAACTGGCGGGTAAATGCCAGTACGGTAGCAATTGCAAACAATGCAAGTGACATCTTCTCTTCGAGAGACATCGGCGGCATCTTGCTGTACTCTTTTTCAAAGAACTCATTTGCATTGCCAAGCGTCTCATTCTTGCCGACATTGCGAAGCATAAAAAGCAGATTGCTGATCACAAGGACGATCATGATCGGAAGGAAACGAACAACCCATGAAACATACATATACTCCTGTCCACTGAGCTGCTGCAGATAGTCAACCGTCACAAGGTTCATCGCACCGCCGAGCGGGGAAGCCAGTCCTCCGAGTCCCGCTGCATACGCGATCGTCAGCAATAATTTCGATCCGACTTTACTTTCCTTAATATTTCCCTCTCCGATGTAAGTCAGCATCGATACGGCAATCGGTGTGATCGTTGCACAGACAACCGCATTTGGAAGGATCGCTGAAAGAAGCGTTGATAATATAAACCAGAAAATCAACTGATGACGAAAATTATCTCCGATCATCTTCAAAAATACCGATGCGATACGCTTGTCCAGTCCCGTTTTTTCCCATGAGATCGTAAGGATGGATGCACCCAGCAATAGAAGGATCGTCTCTGATGCATAATTGGCAATCACCGAACTCATATCGGTAATCTGCATCAATGCATTGACTGCAATCGGCAGAAACGCGGTTACTGCATAATCAACCGGTCCGGTTACCCACCAATAAGCCATCCATGCAACCGTTCCAAGCGCCGCACGGCTCTGGTATGTTGTAAAAATGCTTTCCGGTAACAACATCGTACAAAGTAACAACAATACCGGTCCGATCAACAAATTAATCTTCTTAGAATACTTCATTATTCTTATTTCCTTTCGTAATTAATTGCACAAACATTTTACATGCTTTTGATATATATCTTTTTGAATCATATGCCAGATAGATTTTTCTTCCCGATACCTCCTCCGGCAATGAATACAAACAAACCTGATCTCCAAGATGCCGACTCATCAACGCTTCCTCCGAAGCGATCACGATTCCGAGTCCTTTCTCCGCCAGTGCAACCGCCGTTGATACCTGATTCACCGTAATCGAAGAATGAATTTTCATTTTCCGTTCTTCAAAAAAGCGATTCATCCGCTTCTGTAACGGAAACGTCGGTGGCAGATTCACGAAATTTTCTTCCGCAAACATAGTGTAATCCTGAATTTCTTTACTCTGTCCGACCGCAACCTGATACTCTTTGAGCCGTTCATTGATCTTACAGCTTGCCGGCACACACAGATAGAGGCGTTCCTTCCGGATCGGAAGCAGTGTAAAATCATCCGGGATATTGTTCTCATCCGTGCAGACGAAACAATCGATTGATCCCTTCAAACCGTTCTGAATCAGTTCATCCAGCGATTCAATCCGCATATCCACCTGACACTCCGGATACTTTTCTAACAATTGCGGAATAACATCCGCAACGAGAGATTCTATGTATACAGTTGCTCCGCCAACCGTCAGCACCGTTTTCTTAAAGACTCCGACATCCGAAATCTCTTTTTTCATCTGCTTCGTGAGCTCTTCCTTCTTGAGAAGATAGTCCACATATATACTGCCTTCTTCGGTCAGACAGACCGGCTTATTCTTCCGATCCACAAGGACAACCCCGAGTTTTTTCTCAAGATTCGTCAGTGCCAGACTGAGCGCAGGCTGCGAGATTCCTAACTTCCTGGCTGCATTCGTGAGACTTCCCCAACGAATGATATCCAATAAATATTGTTCTGACAGTTCCATTTCGTTCCTTCTGTTTTTGTATTAGCTTTTGTTTATATATCTATCAGTTTTTTATTATACATAATTTTTCACAAAACACAAGCCTTTTTCCATTTATATCACAAAAAGAAAGCGCCGCATCGTACCTTCCCGGTATCAACACAGCGCCTTCTGCTCACAGTAATCTGTCATATGCATCTTTTTCTCCTAACAATAAAGCTGAAATGTCTGATTTGCTTCCATCTCCTGTCCCTTTATCTGCTCCTGTAACATCTGATCAAATGCAGAATTCTTCGTCTTACTCTGACGTGTCTGCTGCTGATCCGGTGCATCGTATGCGATCGTCTGAGACAAAGTCACCGGAAGTACCATGCGATAAATTCGATCGATTCTTGCTGCGGTAACACGCCTCCCTTCTGTGGTAATTGTTTTCCTTCTATTATATTTATCGGATAATTTTGTATTTTCTTTAGTTTTTGTCAGACATATCCAAAAAAAGTGGTGAAGTCAATCAACTTCACCACTTCAAACTCACTTGTGATTTTAGTATGTCGAACTATATGCTACTGTAACAACTTGATAACGAGCATAGTCTTTATACACATATTTTGTATCTATCTTTAAATCATAGGTATCCAGCTTTCCAGCTCTAAGATAAAACGGAACTGTTCTCATACCAATAATCTGATCCATAGAATTATAAATTAAAACATAATTCGTAACATTCGCAGAATCATTTTTTACTGTGCTTTTCGATTTAATTGTAAGCTTTACGGTATCCGCCTCACTCGTATCCTCATCTACGGTTGTCTTAATAGAAGAACCTACATTTTTATACGTATAACTAGAGCTTCTTCCACCACCGAATCCAGAATATACTGAAGCCTTTGCGGTACATTTTGTTTCATCCACCGCATAATTATAAGACTCATAAGAAACGGTTGCATATACTGTTTTTCCAGCGACAACATCACTTACCGCCTTCGTGTCTGTTTTTCTAGTAGTTCCCTGATCATCTACAATTTCATAATCTACATCAATATTAGTAAACGTCTGCTTGGTATTATTTTTAACCGTCAAGAGCATAGTTCCATTGCCCATATCAGAAAGCTTTGCTGTTATATCAAATTTTTTAACTGTAACAACATACTTATAATTTCCACGATTAGTCTTTAATGTAACGGTTGCCTTTCCAACTTTCTTTGCAGTAATAACAGCTTTTCCGTCAACTTTCTTAACGGGTGCAACTGATTTCTTGCTAGAAGAAACGCTCTTCAGTTTTCCTAATAAGAGTGATATCTCATATGCCTCTCCCTTATACAAAGTCAACTTATCTGTATTCGTTGCAGCCTGTGCTGTCACCGGAGGAAGGAATGTCACAATCATAGCAACTGCCAAAAATACACTTAAAATTCTTTTGGTTAATTTGTTCATGAAATTAATTCTCCTTTCACTTATTGACGCGGACTGTTACTTTGTAAGTCTTTGCGCCCATTTTCATAGTTATGGTTGCGATACCGGCTCCCTTTGCAGTCACCTTACCGCTGGTCGTTACCATAGCAACTTTTTTGTTACTGCTGCTGTAGGTAACCTTTTGTGTTGTTCCAAGAGCCTTGAACGTATCGGTTCCTCCTACCGACAGATTCATCGTACTCTTGTTTATAGCAACGCCTCCAAGGGTTGTGGTCGTATAATCTTTATCCACAGTAGTCGAACTCGTAAGCGAAGAAACTCTATATGTTTTCCCCGCAATCACAACTGAATTCTCCACATGCGCATTCCCCTTGACCACAGTTACCTTCAAGCCGTAATGCTCCAAAATCTTCTTATATGTATTCGCCCGTCCGGTGTAATTTACTTTGCCTTTCTCCAGAGCCGTCTGAACCGACGCCGAAGATCCACCTGCATCAATATGCGATGCCACCCACTGTTCCGCCGCAACCGCTTTCTCGTAATCGCTCATGGACGCAGTGACATAATTGTTCCATATCGTATTCAGCACATTGTTTTGTGTTCTTGCAGCCACTTTAAACGTATAGGTAAAAATCTTGCTACCGACGGTTGCTGAAATCTTTGTGTTTCCTGCTTTCTTCGCCGTAACAACGCCATCTGAATTCACCGTTGCAACGGATTTATTAGAACTCTTCCAGGTCACATCCTTATTTGTATTAAGCACAGCAATCGTTTTCTTCTCACCGGCATACATTGAAGTTCCGTTCGGCTGAAGCTGCACCGAAGTACTGTTTGTGTAATGGATCCCATGGGCAAAAGCATAACGCTCCGCCTGTGAGCCATACGGTGCAACGATCGTGAGCCTGTTCAGATCACAGGTTGCAAACGCATCGTCCGCAATATTTGTCACGCTGGCAGGAATCGAAATACGATACAGCTGTCCTAATCCGTTAAAAGCTTTCGACTCGATCGTTGTGTAGCCGGACGGCATCGTGATCGTCTGAATGTTTGTCAATGTTGAAAATCCGGTTCCAAAATTGGTAATCTTATAAGAACCGATCTTACGCGGCAACTTAACATTCTTCGAATTGCCAAAATAGGCAACCACGGTACACCCCTTCTTGGTTGTCGCTTTCTTCGGTAAAATATATACATATCTTGCAGCATCTTCCGCATATTTTGCTCCCGGATATAACTGATCGTCCTCCGCAAGCTGTGTCCAATTTACAGCAGCCTGCACCGATTCCGGAACCGCAATACTGCTTCCAGCCAATAGGCAGGCGGCCAGTAAACCAGCTACGTATTTTTTACCCCTATGATTTCCGGGATATTTTATTTTCCTCACTTATGTCTCCTCCCATCAATATTTCCAATGAGATAAATTCAAGCATATTATATCGTACTTTTTCCGCACAAACTACCAGTCCTGAGGAAGATTTCAATTTTTTACTTTCAAAGCCTGCACGCTCCTGACACACCATGCGACAATACGTCCCCATATGTATGCACCCACGAAAATAATAAGAACATTGCCCCACCATGGCAATCCCAGATGTGTCTTTGCAAATTGAGTTCCCAATTCTCTTCGAATAACAATATGTGCCAGATAAACTTCCAGTGAAATAACGCCCCACTTGCACCATATACTACGAACTGCCTTCGGTGTGTAGCAGAGTACAATAACAAGGAAAAAAGAAACTGCCACACCTCCGCACCAATATATGTAGCGCTGTAACAAACCATGATACATATGCATCTTATGTGCAGCAACATAAGATACGACAAATAGAACAATTGTCATAAGTGGGATTATAAATGAAACATATCTTTTTTCATAAACAAATTTTCCGCAAATACACCCCGTAAGAAAAACAGGTACTCTCGGCAAAGCCAAACTAATCGCCTGGTACAATCGAGGATATTCAAAATTAATTCCAACTGTAATCATTACAATAATCAAAATCAAACCCACAGTTCGGCAAACCGAAGATATAACATTATTTTTTTCAAAAAAGAATCTATAAATATATGGATATGCAAAATACAGGATCAGTAAAAGTGATATATACCAAATTTGTCTATCACTATCAACCCAATATTGTAATAAGAACACACGATTCACAAATCCCCATATTGAAATTCTGTGCATAATAAGATATTGCAGCCAAAGCAGCATACTTGTAAAGCATACAGGATATACAATTCTGGCAATACGCTTTTTAATAAATGCGAAGAAATCCGGATTCTTTACAAAGGAAAAATATAAACAAATTCCTGATAAAAACAAGAAAATATCCACACCCATATTTCCAAGTCCTACAAGTTCCATCAATGCATGATATATGCTGTTCCCCTTTATAACAGGAAAATAATGGCTTTCTTTCATATGAAACAACATAACCCATAATATGCTGATTCCATAAATCTCGCTCCTGTACTCACTGATTGCTTCCATACGGAATTTTCCATTCGTAATCGCTTTTTCTCTCATCGTTCTTCTTTACTCCTGTTCTTACACGTTTCTCCTATCAATTTAAACTTGCAAAACAAGCACTGACATCAAGAATCTACTCTCTGTCAGTGCTTGCTGATAATGTTTTTAACTGGTCTATTGTACTGTCGGCATCGTCATATCTTCATCTGAAAGAATTACGCCATCGATCACTTTATCTACAAGAATTCTTGCATAATTGATCTGCGTCTCGTCCGGATACATGACATAGCTGCGCTTCGTCGGCATAGAATAGGTCTTCTGTGAACTTCCCTGTCCCGATACTGCAAACGACTTTACGTTCCATGATGCCATATCAGAAAGCTGCATTCTGACCAAAGCTGAAATATCGGAAGAACTCATATTGGTTGTAAACATTCCTTCCATACTGTTTAAGATTGCAGAATAATTGTTCAATACTGTCGTTCCCGAAGAAACTTTTTTAATGATTGCTTCAATCGCCTGCATCTGATGACGGCCTCTTGCATTATCCCCATCCGCAAACGACTTGCGCTCTCTTACATAAGACAGGGCAACCGTTCCGTTCAGCTGATTTGTTCCCTGACTGATATAATATCCGCCCTCACTCGTGCGGAACGATTTCTCCGCCTCGATCGTAATACCGCCGATTGCATCGATCATTGTCGAGAATCCGTTAAAATTGATCTGTACATAGTAATCCACATTCTCCTGATAAAGATTACCGAGCGTTCCCATAGAACAGTCAATTCCATAGATACCACAGTGTGTCAGCTTATCGCGCATCTCTCCGCTCACCGTTGTCTGCACATAATAATCACGCGGTGTATTCAAAAGTAATACCTGCTTGGTTGTCGGATTCACAACCGCAAGAATGTTAACATCGCTTCGGCTGGTTGCAAGTTTCAGATTTCTGGTATCCGATCCGCTGATATAGATAACAAACGGATCCTTGGTAATATCCTTCGTACTATTTGTATTATCCTTGGTAACAGTTGACTGTACCTCATTATCGTATAATGTCTTCGTCTTCTCGGAAAAATCCTTATACTCATCCTGACTCTCGATCACATCCACATATGCAGCATTCAATACGATCGCATCCACATTGCCTGCATACAGTGCATCCACCATATCAAATACCGTGTCATAATTCTGTGTGCGGATCGCCTGACCAAGATGATCAGTAATCTGTGTGATAGTTTTCTGCGTGTGCTCAAAATCATAATTCTGCGTGATGGCAAACACCCCATCCTTGATATCCGCTACCGATTCTGCCGGGTTGTCCGCAAGTGCATAAACCGATACAGTATCCGTCACTACCACATTATCTGTAATATTGGAGATAGCATTTCCAGCCTGCCACATCATGGAAGATGCCACAACGCATAGTGCCATCGTAATTGCAGAAATCACGCAGCCAATGCTCCTCTTGATATACAGTTTCTTTTTTTTCTTTTCTGCCGTTAATTTCTGTCCCTTTTTCTTCTTAACCTTCGAATAAAAGAAATAATAAACGATCGTCAAAAGCCAGATCAGAATCAATCCGACCAACATCAGGTATTTTGTCGGCAGCATATTCAGCCAGACAAAAACACCCCCTGTAATAATCGATACAATCAACTGGCAGATTAATATAATACCTGCCACGATTTTCCATTTACTCTTCTGTTTCTTCATACATTCTCTCTCTTTGCCAAAATGGTACAATACAGACCTTATCATAGCACCGCCAAAACCTACTGTCTACTATATTTCAACGTATTTTCCCGAAAAAAGTATGGAAAGAAGTTATGCAGTATATCCTAATATGTGCTATAATCACTCTTGTTGTATTATTAATATAGATAGGACGGTTTTTATTATGCGTAAAAAACTACTGACTTTATTACTTATTTTTTCCATATTCTTTACTTTCTTCCCCACACAAAATGCATATGCCGGTGTTAACGACACCGAACTCAACATTTACGCAATGTACTTACCGGGCGAAGAAAAAGGCGATTCCGTTCTGTTGGAATCCAAGGGACATTATCTGGTTATCGATATGGGATCCTCTTCCCATGTAACCGCAATCATAAAACAACTTCTTGCTGTTGGCGCCAGTGACATTGACGTCATGTTCAGTCACCTTCACAAAGACCATGTCGGAGCATCATCCAGCAACATTCTTGCAGGATTAAAACAGCTGGAAGCTGCCAATATTCATGTAAACACGCTATATCTTCCGGATCCTTCTTTAGCACCGTATTCTCTGAATAATCAGCGAAGATATACGCGATTACAAAATTATATGACATCGCTTCCGAACAGTAAAATTGTATATTTGACGGTAGGTAATCATGTTACGGTAGGAGATGCGGACGGCGAGATCATCGGACCTCTTAATACTTATTCCTTTGTACCGCAAAAGTATGCGGTCACACCGGGAAGTACCTTAACAAAGTCCGGTGCATCGATCTACACCTATTACGAAAATAATTGTTCACTTGCAGCGATCTTTACCTGCGGAACAACCCGTTATTTTACAGCCGGAGACTGTATGGCGGACGAAGCCAATTATCTTCTGCAAAAATATGGAAATAATCTGCATTGCGATATTATGAAACTGTCTCACCACGGGACAGGTTCCGGAAACACAGCCGAAATTCTCGCTGCTATCCATCCAACGTATTCCTTTGCTTCAAATTCCAAATTCACCGGATTAAACGATGAGACCAACCGCTGGCAAACTTATGGAGCTGCCACCCGCGCAACCCAATATGGAATGTGTTATCTTCCGGCAACCCAGAAGAAGACGATGATCTATCACATAAAAAACGATGAGATCACGCTCTACAAGGGAACAACGGTTTCCTCTAAAAATAAAGTGGACAAATGGATTTCCGTCTACGGCGAAGATGGATTCAACCGTGAATTCAATATGTATTATTTTGAGGATGGGGCTCCGCTGACCGGCGTTCAATATATCAATAATCACTATTTCTACTTTGATGAAACCGGTCGAATGGGGTATGGACAATATTCTTCCCAAACCGGAAATTATCTGGGCTGGAGAACCTATGATGACGGCCGGCGTTTTTATCGTTTATCCGAGAATGAAAAATATGCCTATATGGCAAAAGGATTTACTGATATCAAGGGCGAGAAATATTATTTCCGTGCCAACGGACTACAGATGATCAACGACAAAAATGAGGTTGTTTTCAAACATCTGGGTTCCAATTACTATGCACTCACTCCGGAAAGTACATTCCTCTACGATGAGTGGTATGACAAAGTACAGACGCCTTCCGATTCAACAGATTCGGATAACACCACAGATGAAACCGATGAAGAAGAAAACGTTGATACCTACTATTTTGATCAATCCGGAAAGATGGCACGTAATTGTATAAAAGAAATCGACGGATACTTCTATCTGTTTTCCAAGGATGGTACTTTAATTCTTCCGGAAGAAGATGTCGAATGCCAGCTGGTCACATTTAAAAATAAAACGTATGCTATGTACGAAGACGGAAGCTTATCGACCGATCAGATGGAAAAGATCGATGGCGCGAAGTACTATTTTGATGCACATGGCGTCATGCAGAAAAGTACAATGGTCAAGATTGGAAAATACAATTATTACTTTGGTAAATCCGGCAGACTGGTTCGCGATCGCAAGATCAAATGGAAAGGTCAAAAATACTATTGCAAACCGAGCGGTGTCGTCAAGAAAATTGTTAAAAAGAAAAAGTAAGCATAACAAAGGGGCTGTCCTGCTGGACAGCCCCTTAACTTACTCCTTATTCATTTTTCTTCCATACCGCATCTGCGATCATGACTGAAATCAGCGGAATCGGCACATAAGGAATTTTCATTCCCGGTTTGAGAAGCATATGCTCACGATCCATCGATGGTCTGTGGTCCTTATCCCTCGGAACAAGGCTTCCATCGGTATGCACCCAATACCAGTTTTGTTTTTCCCTGATACGAATATACCAGCCCTCCAATGTATATCCATCTCTCTTGAACATATCATTGCGAGCAATCGTCTCTCCGTCATTCCGGAAGTCATGCTGACGATATTCGATCTTACCATTAGAGATTGTCCTCAGCTCTTCCTTTTCTACATCAATCTCGCCACCTGACCATACAGCGTCAACTGAATTTCCATAATAGACAAAATCGGTTTCCATCTTCTTACGCAATGCATCGTAATCCGTATGCAGTCTCGGATTTTTCTCGGCATAGTCAATCGCCGACAAAATAAAATCGCCAGACTTTTGTCTTTCCTGTTCAAGGATCCGATCCACTTTACGATAATCAATCTCGCGGTCAAACGGTCTCTTTTCGATTCCCAACCGAATGCGTGCGCTGTGATAACGTCTGCGCAAACCTTTCTGTGCCGCACGGTCTGCAAAATTTTTTCGTAATTCATCAAAGGTACGATCCGTAAGATCAAATGTCTCCAAAAGATTACTTAACTTATCCCCGTTTCTCTTACTGTTAAAGAATTTCTTATGAAACAGAATGCTAAAACAGGTCGCATGAAATGAGTTGGTAAAAATGCGATCCGCATATTTCAGATAGCCAAGCCATTCTCTCGGTCCTGCCGCAAAATCCTGAACGACTTCCACATCCTCCGTCTGAACCATGCCACCTTCAATCGGTATATGTGTCAGTTCCACAATCCGAACCTGATACATTTTCGCATATTGAATCGCCATATCAAACAATTCTTTTGGACGCTCCATTGCATAATAGACAACAATATAATTTTTAATCTCCGGTTTAATCAGAATGTTCTCATACTCCTCCACCGGCAATAAGAGAACCGGATCGATCACGGTTGTCACCTGCTTTTCCGGTAACAGATTGTGCACATAGTCTCCAAGACTTTTTTCCCGAACAGAAATAAAATCGATATCCGAAACTGCACGCGCAAAATAATCTTCTTCACATTTTGGCAAATCCTTAGGCACACCTCTACTGGCCGCATAGGAAATTTTCCACTTATTTTCCATTGTTTTACAATCCAGCAAAAAGCCCCTGTCAAATCCCCAATAATCATCGTAGGACCATATAACATCCGTCACACAAATGTAACAGTCAAATCCGCTATCAGCCACATCCAGCTTTAACTCATCGTATGCTTCGTCCGTCTTATCATAATAGGTCTGCACAAAATCTTCAAATTTGTCAAAGCGTTCACAGCGCTCATCATGCAGCGCCGCGTACCCTTCCCACTTGAATTTATACTGTCGAAGTTTTATTTCCCTGTCCCGAATGCCTTCTTCTGTCTGCGGTTCCTTTTCCAACAGCTCATTATACTTTTTCTCATAATAAGAAGCAGGCTCTCTCGCAGGAAAATCATCATTATAATTAGGGGTGTAATCAATAACTTTTGTCTCAATGCCATGCATCTGTAAAAAGCGCTGAAATGCCCAACTATGAATCGGGCATGCAAAATTCAACGATTTGGTATGCATGTTGATCGAAATCAATCCTATCTTCATATCCGTCTCCTAGGTCTTTTACTCCATCCAGCGAATCATGCGCTTGTACGCATCTACCAGTCCAACCTCCGGTTTCCAGCCGAGCGCACGCATCTTAGACGCATCCAGCCACATTTTGACCGGTGGTGCATAACCTAAAGACGCACTGTCTTCCGGAATATCGATTACCGCCTTGATCTTACCTCCTGCGATCTCCTTTGCCACAAGTTCTGCCATATTGCGGATCGTAATATGACTCTCCTCGTTTGCAATATTATACGCTTCTCCTGCCGCTCCTTTTACCAGAAGAGTGAGGATTGCAGCGATTGCATCTGCCGTATATACATAATTTCCTTCTGATTCACCGGTCGTGTGCAGGACAATATTCTCTCCATTTACCGCACTTCTTGCAAACTGTGCAAATACACGATTTTCCGTAGGAAGAATTCCGGCACCGAATGTCTGTGCCAGTCTTGCACTGATCACATTCACGCCATACTGTGCTGCATAAGCCGTGCACAGGCACTCACACATACGCTTTCCTTCCGGATAGCAGCTTCGAACCGTCTCAATATCGACATATCCAAGATCCTTTTCCGCGGTCTTGCCATCCGTCTTCGGCTGTCCGTAGATTTCCATTGAAGAAATATAGATAAATGCTTTCACCTTTTTCTCCACGGCAAGCTGCAGCATTTTTTCTGTCCCGTCGATTGCAGTACGAATAGTTCCGACCGGATCCGACACCATAACCTTAGAGGCTGTAACTGCTGCCGCATGGATCATATAATCACACGCATCTTCACAACACACTTTTCCGGTTGCCAGATCTGCCACAATATAAGACAGCGCCTCCGTCTTTTCCTCTGCAAAAATGCGATCTGCTTTCTCGATATTACGTACTACGGCATATATTTTGGCATTAAGATCAATTGTTTGATTCGCATATAACAGGCATTTTACAAGAAGGGATCCCACCAGTCCTGTTGCCCCTGTGATCAAAAATGTTTTATTGCGCAACGCATCCCACGGAATGTTACGCTCGGTAATCTGTTTAAAATCCTCTGTTAATACATCCCTCATCGCAATGCTCCTTAATTATCAAGACCATAAATCTGTGCTTCTTCCCTTGCATCAAGAAGTGCTCGCATGGTATAGAAATCATCCGGTGTGGTAATCTTGATATTCTCCTGCGGACCCTCGATCAGGTATAACTTTTTGCCATAATACTGCATCATAGAGCATGAATCGATAAAATCATATCTGTTTTCCGCCATCGCTTTACGATGTGCTCCAATGATCTCATCCAGATAAAAGCTCTGCGGTGCACGGGCAAGACGCGTATCTTCACGATTCGGAACATCCTCAATCGAATTATCCTCACCGACAACCAGAACCGTCTCTTTTACCTTTACACAGGTAATGGAAGAACCATGTTTCTTAACCGATTCAATATTATCAGTAATGGTTTTCTCATTGATCAGAGGGCGTACTCCGTCATGGATCAATACAATCGACTTTTCCCCTGCAGCGATCTCTTCCGCAGCCTTTAATCCATTGTAGATGGACTCCTGTCCGCTTGCTCCGCCCGGAACAACCTTTTTTACCTTCTTAATATTGAACTTTTCCAGTAATTCCTGTAAATAAGGAATCCAGTCTTCCAGACATGCAACCGCGATTGCATCAATATCCGGGTGATTTTCAAACAATTCCAGTGTGTGAATAATAATCGGTTTTCCGTATACATCAATGAACTGTTTCGGCTTCACACGACTGTTCATTCTTTTACCCACACCACCAGCGAAAATTACACCAATATTCATAATTACATCTCCCTGCTTTCTATTAAAATAGTTTCCGTTGTTCCAGCTACTTCTGACGATAAGGCAAAATTTTCTTTTCCTGATATTCCGTCATTGTATCATAAATACGTTTACAGTTGTTATGATCCCGATAATAGAAGAAATCATCTGCACGACGCACATACTCTTCTTTCATCTTACATCCGTTTGCCATATATTCGCATAACAGATCGATCAGTTCGTCGTTATCATGAGCAATCTCTCCGAACGCCATCGTATCATAGAAGAACGTTCCCTCCTCATAATGCTGAGGAATGTCTTTATGATGCAGATATACAAGCGGCTTTCTCATATAGGCAAAATCGAACTGGATTCCCGAGAAATCCGTAACCATAAGGCTTGATTCGCAGAACATCTTCTCGTAACTCATATCACCGACTGCCGGAATAATGTCCACATAATCATTTTTATCAAAATCATCCACCTGCGCACTCACGATCGGATGCAGCACATACTTGATACGATAACCGTATTTCTTAGCTGCCTCGATCAGACGCGGATCATTGATCAACGCATTAAACACCTGGAAATAGGTGCTTTCCTTAAACAGCGGGTTATAATCTCTCTGCTCGCCCTCACTTGTCCGTACCGGCACTGCTGCCTGCATACGCCATGTCGGACTGATCATAATCTGTTTTTTATCATCATTCTTAAGACCGTCATAACGCGGCACACCGGTAAGTTTTAATGCATCATAGCCTTCATAATCATAGATTGGCCTTGAAAGATTCTCTAATTCATACTTCGATGCGCAAAAATATAATCTTGTATTATCACGCAAACGATTCTGAGCAACTGCAATCTTCTGTACCGACATACCATGCTGTACGCAGCACACATGGAAATCCACAAGATCACGCACATAGCTTGAATTCGGTAATCCATAGTTATTAAAAGCAAAAACCGTCGAGTTCGAAATAACCATCATGTCTGCCATAAGGAATACCAGACGATGCTTGATACTTCCTCTTACGAGCGGCTTATAACCGTCTCTCTTCAATCTCTTGTAATCGGTTGCATGCTTATCGATCAGATAGTAATGCTGGTTACCATCCCTCTGTGCACAGGAATAGCGGTACAAATACTCGGAAGAATCACCGCCTTTATAAATCTTATCCAGGTACATCCAGATCGGCTTACGCTTCATGATCGGACGCATCATAAAATATACTTTTCGGATTACAAGGAATAACCATGCACGTTTCTGGAACGACAAAAGCATTTCCTTGGATAGTGTGCGCTCCTGCTTCTTTTTTTCCTTCCTGGTAATTAACCGGATACGCATTCCCTCTTCATCTTTTACCGCCATGTACAGCGGATCCGTGCCAAAGCACCAGTAACTGCCCGGAAACGCATCGCTCATACGGCTGAAATGTGACTCATAACAGAAAGTAATTCGCATCACTTCATTGCCTATTTGGGCAAGACAGAAAAGATGGGTATCCTTAATGTCTGCCATCGGGAGATCCACATGGAAAGAATGTCCTTTATAAAGACTCACACCAAAGACTTTATTTAATGCATAACGACCGTTGTACTGAAGATCGTACTTTTTACCGTTGAAACTCAGATACACTTCCGATGCCATTGAATAAAGGACTGGATGTATGGTACCATCGATTTTCAACATTCCGTCTTCGTAATTCATAAAAAGAATGTTTGTTTTCAAATTTGTAATTTTATTAAAAATCACATCGGCCGCACCATAATACGGATTTCCCGAGAGATATCTTTTTTCAAAATGATAGCCCTCTCCATGTTTTAAAATTCCGTAAAGCCACTTTAAGGAATCGGTTACATTTGATTCCGAAATCTTATGGGCGTTAAACAGAATATCATCATCAATATAGGAAAAAGCCTCTCCGATTCGCTCAAGGCACTGCATCTCCTGACCTTCCGGAATGACATGCTTATTTCTGTTATTCATGTTACTCATAAAACGAGATTTCACGGTAAACATGAAATGATACTGTATAAATACCGGAACGGTGCCATGCTTTTCTTTTTGTTTTTTCAGATATGGAATCCAAAACTGCGTAAAGGACCGATCATACCATTCCTCATCATAGATCGGTTCAAAAAATGTAAAATCGCCTTCCTGCGCGCGCGATGCATAAAACATGATTTCATTTAAGAAACAAACCTTTTTATATTTTGACGCAACAGACAGGAAAAATTCCCGCTCCGCTTCAATTCCCAATTCACCATGAAACGAGCGGTTGCGAAATGCTTCCGCAGATAAAATGGTTCCTCCAAAGTAAAAAGGATAGACCCCATAATCCTTCTTCAGATTCATATTTACAATCTTTTTTCCAAGGATTTCTTTTGCGAAAGCGCCATCCGTCTCATCCGGCATAATTTTACGCATCATAAAGATTGCATTCTCCGCACGCTCCTGCAGGATAACCTGCAGCTGTGCCAGCGAATGCGCAGCCAGACGATCTCCTCCGTAAAGATAGGTTACAAAATCTCCGTCCGCTTCTTTTTGTGCATCTTCAAACACCTCGATCTCCGATGCTCCAACCAGTGAACAGGTTGCAGCAGTTCCGTTTTTTAATTGAAATTGTGCATGATACAATTGTTCTTTATTTTCCGGATAAATTAAAATCTGAATCGGTTCGGCATAATCTGCCAGTTCCGCTTTCAGACAATCTAATGTGACCTGATTGTCACTTTCCTTTTCTGACAATTTCCATATAATTGATAATTTCATGCTTTTGTTTCCTCACTTACCGTTTTTGAAGCTTTTTTCTTTTTCTTTTTCGGTTTTGGATTTTCCAATTCGTATGCTTCAATCATTTTTTCATACATCGGAGCAACTTCATCAATTGCGCCAAAAGCAACCAGTTTACCATGATCAAGAATCATCGCTTTATCACAGATACGTTTTACCTGCTCCAATGAGTGGGATACAAAAAGTACGGTCACTCCGGAATCAAACATACTCATTACTTTCTTTTCGCTCTTCTTACGGAACTTCGCGTCTCCTACCGAAAGAACCTCATCCAAAATAAGAATTTTCGGTGAGACAATAGTTGCAATCGAAAATCCCAATCGCGACTTCATTCCCGATGAATAGTTTTGTACCGGTACATCAATGAAATCCCCCAATTCGGAGAACTCAACGATCTCATCGTATTTCTCATCAATAAACTGTTTCGTGTAACCCAGCATCGCTCCGTAAAGATATATATTCTCTTTGCCGGTATACTGCTTTTCAAATCCGGCTCCCAGTTCAAGGAGTGGAGCAATCTTTCCATGCTTTTCCACAGAACCTTCCGTCGGTTTAAACACACCTGCGATCACTTTCAGCAAAGTACTCTTTCCGGCTCCGTTTAAACCTAAAATACCAACACGATCACCCTTTTTGATGGTCAGGTTAATATCTTTGAGAGCCCAGAATTCATTATATTCAATCTGACGGCGGATGGATTTGATCACGTAATCTTTCAGACTGTCGACCTTTTCCTTGCTCAGATTAAACTTCATTCCTACATTTCTTAATACAATTGCATTTTCTTCGCTCATAAAGTACTCCATTCTTAGATCTGAAGGATAAATTCATCCTGCTTCTTAATAAACATGATTAAACCTACCACGATTGTCACAATACTAAATCCCAATGCATACAAAAAATAGTGCAGATTCATCATTCTTCCGAATACAGCAGCACGGAAAATATCAATGATACAATATAACGGATTAAATTTCAGAATCCATGCAAATCCACTGTCAAGAATTTTTTCAGGCTGATAGAAAATTGCACACATATACATGATCAGCATTAACGCAACGCCCCAAAGATACTCCATATCTCTGAAAAATACGCCCATTGTCGCAAGAATGAAACCACAGCCAACGGAAAGCATCAACACGAGAATCAACGCGATCGGAGCCTGGATCAGATACCACGTCGGGCGAACATTCAATACAGCTGCCACAACAACAAGTACGATCAATGAGATCAGGAAAATAATGTAATTGAACAGAATGCTTGATAATGTATAAAGATACTTCGGTACATAAACTTTTTTTATCATAGCCGCATTTCGACGTATGGATGTCAACGCGGATTTTGTTGAAGTGGAATAAAAGTTATATAACAAGCGTCCACAAAGAATGTATACGGAGAATTCCTTCGTACGCGTTCCGAGAATCGTACCGAAAACCATGGTCAATACGATCATTGTGAGCAATGGTTCAAGCAGGGACCATAAAATACCAAGATAAGATCTTCTGTATTTTAACTTAATTCCTTTTTTTACAAGCTCGCTCAGCAAAAAGCGGTAATTCAAAAATGAATCAATATATTTTTTCATATCTACCTCATTACTTTTCTCTTACAAATTCAGCCTATTTTACCAAGTAATATGCTATACGTCAAATTCGGCCCATACGATCATCTTATGATCGATCCTTTTTTCTTCCGGAGGCAGCTGCATATAATCACCAAATATCTGTCTCAGATAGGTGTCATAACATCCCGGTGCGCAATACTGCTTTCCCTCAAAAGTCACATTGGTAAATGCAACCACCTCATCATGCAGACACCGTTCCCCCGGTCCGTAGATTCCATATGTGATCGCACCAACATACTTTGAGTGATCATAATCATATCTGGTCGCGATGCGATTCATCTGATCGATCACCCTCTGATAACCGATGCATCTCATAAGAAGAACGACCGGTGTCTTTGCAATGATATGTCCAACAGATGTTCCCTTGCCGATCTTGGCACGCGCATTCTGTATCATATAGCGTTTATGCTTCATCTGTCTTGCAAGTTTTACGGCTTCCTCATCCGATTCCGGCCATCCGTCCTGCGGGAAAATATCCAGAAACAAATGCAACACCTGGCATTTTTTCCGGATATACTGTGAACTGTCACGCTCCAGATGCGTTCCGGTGTGGATGAGTTCACAATACGGATTGGAGAGTGTTCCCTCCTCGCCCGATATCGCGATCAGATGGTCATTTATCGGCTCACGCTTTACCAGTTCAAGAAAGCGCTCATAATCTTTACGTGGCATTCCCACATCAATGTCATCATCCCACGGAATAAATCCCTGATGCCTTACCGCTCCAAGCAGTGTTCCTCCCACCAGATAATAGCGTAACCCATGTTTCTGGCAGTAGGCGACAAATTCATCCAGCATGCCTTTCAAAACCTGCTGAATCTGTTGTTTGTCAAGAAGTTTCGGTGCCTCATATTCTCCCGGAAGCTTCAGATCATACAATACATGATGCTCTCTCTTCTCCTCCGGTGGAATTTCCATATAATTTCCATACAGTCTTGTCAGATAATTTTCATAATCGTCTGTGACACATAACATGTGCCCCTCAAACGCCACCCTGTGCGTTTTCATAAACGCATCTCTCCGGTACAGTTCTCCGAAGAAATGATTGCGGCCTGACGGAATGGTAATATAGTCCGAATTATCATCGTCACACTGTGCCATCTTCTTTTGCACACTTCGATACAATCCCTTCGGATTCAATGCAAACAACCGGCCGATGCACCGTTTCACGAACATAACACAACCGGCTTTCCGGTTGCCCTCTGCCAGTTTTTTGAACTCGTCCCGCCATGCATACATGCGGTAGCAGGATAAGAAAAACAATCCCGCCTGCACACAGATTCCATGCCAGTTGCGGCGCACCACATTATTATAAGTATTTTCTATCACAAAAATATCCAGCTTGATTCCACAGTTCTCTTTTTTCTGGACCCGGTATTCCTGAAAAACAGTATTTTTCCGGTGTACCTGAATAAAAGAACTTAAGTACCCTTCGGTATAAAGCGGCGCTTCTATATAATATTTATCCGGATATCGGTTCTCGATCGCTTTGATCAACTGGGGAATATATTTTCTTGGAATATTCAGATCAATATCATCATCCCACGGAATAAAACCACCATGTCTTACCGCGCCCAGCGCCGATCCCCCACCTAACATATACGGGATCCCGTTTTCATCGCACAATGCGATCACATCCAACGCGGCTTCCAGCACAACTTTCTTGATTGCCTCCGTCTCTTCATCCGTCAAGCGATGCAGACCGCTTTTTCTGGACAGATTCTCTTTCAGCAATTCATTTGTCTGTAACACTGCCATATTATCTTCCAGCTTTCAGTTTTGCAAAAAGTTTCGTATTGCGTTCCTTTACAAACGTAATGATCGCAGACTCCATCCATGTAAAATAAGTATTCTTCCACCGGATCGGAATCAGCATGATCTTCATATATTTGGAACGCGGCTGTGCAAGCTTTAATGTCTCATCCACACGCGGATTATGAAGCATCTTCTTAATCTCTGCTCGTCTTTCTTTACCGTTTAATGTACATTTTGAGCTTGTAACATTGGCAATGCAGCCCACCATTCGCTCGATATAACGACGCGCGATCATCTCCTGTGTTGGTGCATTATCCACGCCCCACTCACGGTACAGATCCAGCATCCATCCGTGTTCTTCCTCGCGCTTCTCGTACATATCCGCACGGTATGCCGCCGTCTCCGACTCTGCACGTGCGCGGATAAAATGATAATACGCCTTTGTCGAGATTACAACTGATTCCACATTCCGGATATAACTGATGTTGAATGGAAAATCATCCCATAATGTCTGCGGGAAATACAGTCCATGCTCTCTCATATAATCAAGGCGATACAGTTTATTCCAAGGTGTATAAAGCATGTTGCGATCAAAGTAACGATACGATTCTTCCCGAAATGACTTTGCATCCGTAAACACCTTGTCATCCACACAGATCTTCTCACTCAGATGCTTGTCCCCATAATAGGTATCAATGTAATATCCGCACACAACAAGCTGCGCATTGTGTTGTTCCGCCATATCGTACATATCCTGAAGCATCGTTTTTTCTGCCCAGTCATCCGAATCAAGGAAATAGACATACTTTCCTTTTGCCATATCGATCGCGGTATTTCTTGCGCTCGGCGCACCACCGTTCTCTTTGTGGATCACCCGGATGCGCGCATCCTTTTTTGCATACTCGTCACAGATCTCACCACTTCGATCCGGCGTTCCGTCATCCACGATCAAAAATTCATAATCGGTAAATGTCTGCGCCAGGATACTCTCGATCGCTTTGCCCACATATTCTTCAACTTTATATACAGGCATAATGATGCTCATTTTTACATCACTCATAGGTAACTCCTTCGCTTCATTCTGTGTTTATCGCCTGTAATTTCCTTAGGATAAAAAAGACCATAAAACAACAAACTATCATCAGTATAACACAAATATGTGCAAAGGCAATCTGTTTAATTCCCAAAAAATGCTGAAAATAGGTGTAAAATTTGTTATAAAACCATAGATTTAAAAACGGGTGGAATTTGAAATTCATCAAATTTCACCCGTTTTCTTATTCTTGCATTTCTCAATCCGACTCTTTCTTGATCGCCGTCGTCTGGTTCTCATCCACGCCTTCCGTATTCTCCCGCACAAACAGGATCTTAAACGTCAGGAACAGGATCTTGATATCCATCCATACCGAATAATTTTCAATATAGGTCAGGTCAAGCTTTAACTTGTCATACGGTGTCGTGTTGTACTTGCCGTACACCTGCGCATAACCGGTAAGTCCCGCCTTCACCTTCAGGCGAAGCACGAACTCCGGAATCTCTTCCATATACTGATCCGCGATTACCTGACGCTCCGGTCTCGGACCAACCACAGACATCTCGCCTTTTAAAATATTAAAAAGCTGTGGCAGCTCGTCAAAATGGATTGCACGGATCACGCGTCCGACCGGTGTCACACGGGCATCACCCTTGGCAGCAAGTCTTGCTCCCGCATCCTCGGAATGCACCGTCATGCTGCGGAACTTGTAGATCATGAACGGTTGTCCGTCCTTCGTGAGACGCTCCTGCTTGTACAGGATCGGACCATGATCGTACAGCTTGATGGCAAGCACGATCACCAGCATAAAAGGCGATGCGATCACAATGCCGATCAGCGAGATCACAATATCCATGATACGCTTCACAAACTGATCCACGATGCTGAGTCCCTGATTGCGGGACAGCAGAAGCGGTGTATCAAACAGATGGATATCATCCGCTCCGCGGAACAGGATATCGGAGATCTTCGGTGTTACATACGTTCTTACCGACTCCTGATAACAGTATTTCATGATCTGGTTGCGGGCCTCCGAAGGGAGATCGCATAAAACCACAGCGTTATATTTCTTGATCATCGGATAGAGCTTCTCATAACCGATACGATAACTTTCTGCCGCGCAGATATTGTACTTGTCTTTTCTGGTGTTAATTTTCGAGATCAGATCATCCGGAGAATAGTTTCCGTAGATGACCAGAAGCTGTCTCGGCGGATACAGATGCTGGTACAGCTTACGCACAATCACAACCCACGGAATGACAAATATGATCTCCGTCAGTGTCATCAGCATCAGCGGTCTCGGGCTGAGATAATCGTTTGCAACCATACAGATCTCAAAATATGCGACGATCATCGCCAGAATGATTGCCAGAATCTGCGACAAAATAATATCGGACACTCTCATGTAACCGATACGGTATCCTCCGAACACTTTCGTGAAGAAGAACACGAACAGTACATACATGCCGATGACTGCCCAGTTACCTCTTTTAAAAAAAGTGTTGGCTTTATCCAGCTGCGGAACGTACATGACATACCATACCCAGCCAAAGCATAACGCCTCCATTGCCAGTGTCAGCACGTTTGCCGCAAAGTTCAGTAAATGTTTGTATTTTTCCTTCATACGATTCTATTTCCTCGCATTGTATTAATTTGCGCTTATTCTCCTAATCCACTCTCAATGTATGCGATCAGCGAGTCCAAAGCTTCCTTCTCATCCTCACCCTCGCAGATCAATGTGATCTCATCTCCCGACTTAATGCAGGCTCCGAGCACACTGAGAACACTCTTGGCATTCGCCGTATTTCCCCTGTATTCAAATGTAACCTTACTCTTGAATTTCATTGCCTCTTTGCAGAGGTTGCCGGCAGGGCGCAGATGCAGCCCTGTCGGATTCATGATCTTAATTGCCTGTGACAGCACAATAAATCCCTCCTAAATCATCACTTTCATGATGAGATCCGCAAGCTTTCTCGCTTCCTCATCAATGACCGCCTGATCCTTTCCTTCAATCATCACTCGAACGAGCGGTTCTGTACCGGATGGGCGGATCAGCACTCTTCCCTCTCCGGCAAATTTATCTTCCAGTTCCCTGATTGCATCCGCAATCTCACTGTACTCCATATATCTTTCTTTTTTGTGATTTGGAACCTTGGCATTCACCAAAGCCTGCGGCAATACTTCCATCACCTTTGCAAGCTCCGACAGCTTCTTGCCGGTGTCCACCATAACCTGTAACAGATGGAGTGCCGTAAGCAGACCATCACCGGTTGTATTGTCATCTAAGAAGATCACATGTCCCGACTGCTCTCCGCCAAGATTATAGCCGTTCTCCAGCATATTTTCAAGTACATAGCGATCTCCTACTTTCGTCTTCTCAACATGGATGCCTTTTTTCTTACCCATGATAGAAAATCCGAGGTTCGACATAACCGTGACAACGATCGTATCCTTGGCCAGTCTGCCCTTCTTCTTCAAGTAGTTTCCACAGATTGCCATCACAACGTCACCGTCGATCAGCGTTCCGTTCTCATCTACCGCAAGCATACGATCCGCATCACCGTCAAAAGCGATACCTACATCCGCTTTCTCCGATACGACACGGGCACACAGCTCATCCATATGTGTCGATCCACAGTTGGAATTGATATTCGTTCCATCCGGAGAGGTATGTATTGCGATCAGTTTTGCGCCGAGATCCTTTAACGTCTTAACCGATGTGTAAGAACTTGCGCCTTCGGCACAATCGACAACGATCTTCAGGCTCGACAGATCCACCGGAACGGTCTTCTCCTGATAGCGGATATACTCCTCTACGATATCCTGTCGGTATTCCACCTTACCGATTCCCGGTCCGATCGGAAATACGACATCCTCCATCTGATTACGGATCAGAGCCTCGATTTCATCCTCCAAAGCATCGGACAGCTTATAACCGTCTCCGTTGAAGAACTTGATTCCGTTAAACTCCATCGGGTTGTGTGATGCCGAGATTACAACGCCCGCATCCACCTTGTGCTTACGTGTAAGATAAGCGATTGCCGGAGTCGGTGCGACTCCCACATAGATTGCATTCGCTCCAACCGAGCAGATACCTGCCATCAACGCACTCGCTAACATTCCACCGGAAATACGGGTGTCACACCCCACAATAATCGTTGGCTGATGTGACTGTTCCTTCGTAAGTACGTACGCTCCCGCCTGACCGAGCTGCATTGCCAGCTCGATCGTCAGTTCTGTGCCTGCAACACCTCTGACACCGTCTGTTCCAAACATTCTAGCCATATTCAATT
>CAKRKX010000024.1 GCA_934358675.1 uncultured Agathobacter sp.
ATGTTCGACTTTTCCATTGGCGCAAACATTATGCTTTCCGCAATCGTGGGATGTGTATTCGCAACAAGATTTAATCTCGGATATTTTGGACTGATCGTTGGATGTATCATTACAGGAACAATCGTCGGAGCATTAAACGGAATGTTTTATGTAAAGCTTCGTATTCCATCCATGATCGTAACAACCGGTCTTGCACTCATTTATGAGGCATTGGCCAACTATATTGCAGGCGGTGTGGAGCAGACACTCCCATCCAACTTACGTGCTTTCGGACAGATGCCTTGGGATATTATCCTTGCACTGGTAGCATGTGTTGTAGCCTACATTTTCTTAAACTATACAAAAATCGGAACATACACCTATGCAATCGGAAGCGATGAATTCGTAGCCAAGAACATGGGTATCAACGTAAATAAATACAAAGTTTTAGCTTTCATTTTAAGTGGTGCCTTCCTCGGAGTTATGGCAATCTTAACGATCAGCTATGGTTCATCCATGGTAGCTGTAACCGGTATGGCATCCATGAGCCGAAACTTCGTACCGACAATGGGATGCTTCTTCGGTCTGGCATTTAAGAAATACGGAATGCCGCTTCCGGCAATCATCATCGGTGAGTTCGTTATCAACATCATCTTCTTCGGATTCATTGCTTTGGGAGCACCAACAGCTATTCAGGACGTTATCACAGGACTTGCACTGCTTATCATCATTACTGTGACAACCAAGGCTACCAAGGGCGAGATCGTCAAGTAATGAAAGGAGGAAGACAGCAATGAGTGAAGTTAGATTACAGGTTAAAAATCTTTGCAAGAACTTTGGTATTACCAAGGCTGTGCAAAACGTATCCTTCAACGTAAATAAAGGAGAGGTTCACGCTTTGATCGGTGAGAACGGATCCGGAAAATCCACACTGACCAACATGCTGACAGGAATCTACAGCATCGGAAGCGGAACATTCATTCTTGACGGAAAGGAAGTTCACCCGAAGAATCAGGTGGAAGCAAACAAAGAAGGCATTTCCATTATCGTACAGGAGCTTGGTACACTGTCCGGCCTGACCGTGGCAGAGAACATCTTCCTTGGACATGAGGATCAGTTCGTACATATGGGAATCAAGAATACCAATGCGATGAACAAGAAAGCCAACGAGCTGTTAAAGAAGTATGGCTTTGAACGTATTAAAGCATCCGATATGATCGATGAATACAACTTCGAGGACCGTAAGCTGGTTGAGATCGTTAAGGCAACCTACTTTGATCCGAAGATCGTTGTGATCGATGAGACAACAACAGCACTCTCACAGGAAGGTCGTGAGGAGTTGTACAAACACATGAAACGGATCAAGGAGAGCGGAAATACCGTTATCTTTATCTCGCATGACCTCCCGGAGATCATTGAGAAGTCCGATACGATCACCATTCTTCGTGACGGTGTGTACATTGACACAGTTAAAAGTTCGGATGTCAACGAGAATGATTTGAAGAAACTGATGGTAGGCCGTGAGGTTACCGGTGATTACTACCGCAGCGACTACGGTGAGAAAGTTTCCGATGAAGTGGTTCTTTCTGTTAAGAACGTAACTGTACCGGGGCTTATTGAAGACGTAAGCTTTGATCTGCACAAAGGCGAGATCCTTGGCTTTGGTGGACTTTCTGAGTCCGGTATGCATGAAATCGGTAAAGCAATCTTCGGAGCATCTTACGATCGTACCGGAACCGTACAGCTGGCAGATGGCACACAGATCAACGATATTCCGACCGCGATCAAGCACAGCATCGCTTATACATCCAAGGATCGTGATAATGAGTCTGTTGTATTAAATCAGAGTATCGGCGACAATATCTGTCTCCCGTCACTTGATGAGTTGTCCGGACCGGCAAAAATGATCAGTGACAAGAAGAAAAAGGAATTTGCAAACAAATATGCAAAGCAGATGTCTGTTAAGATGGTTGATGTTAACCAGTTCGTTTCCAACCTGTCCGGTGGAAACAAACAGAAGGTTGTACTTGCAAGATGGATCGGAAAAGATTCCGATATCGTCGTACTTGACAGCCCGACACGAGGCATTGATATCAAGGTTAAGCAGGATATCTACCAGTTAATGGATCACATGAGAAAGAATGGTAAATCCATCATTATGATCTCTGAGGAGCTGATGGAGCTGATCGGTATGTGTGACCGCATTATGATCATGAAAGACGGCAAGATCAGTGGAGAACTTGAGCGTGATCAGAACCTCGATGAGAACGGTCTGATTACGATGATGGTATAAGGAGGCAGCTATGGGAAGTCAAGCAAGTGTAAACACAAACGATAAAGAGCAGCAGCTCAAAAAGGCATCAACAATGTCATTGATCCGTTCCCTTCTTCCTGTTGTGGGACTGGTTGTAATTTTTCTTTTATTCAATTTCCTGACTGGATTTCGAATGATGGGCAACATGTCACTGGCATTTTCTTCGGTGTATGTGACAATGATCTCAGCGATGGGCGTATTCTTCATTATGACAATGGGTGGTCTGGATTTCTCCCAGGGCTCCATCCTCGGAATTTCTTCCATCGTTGTGTGTGTGGTTTCTAAGTACAGCATTCCACTTGCAATCCTTGCAGGTATTGCATCCGGAGCATTGATCGGCGCGATCAACGGATACTTCTATGTGTTCCGTAAGATCAAATCCTTCATTGTAACAATTTGTACCATGTTCCTGTTTCGCGGATTTATCAAGTACATGACAACGAACGCGCCGGTTGCGGGTTCTGCAAAGCTGATCAACTATGACAGCACGGAATTTAAAGTAATCTGTACTGTTGTTGTTCTGGCAATCGGATTTGTTGCATTCCGTTTTACAAAATTCGGAACTTACTTAAAGGCGATCGGTGCCGGTGAGAAAGCAGCAATGTTCTCCGGTATCCGCACGGACAAGATGAAATTCCTCATCTACGTGCTTGCAGGCGCAATCACAGGATTTGCAGCATTTATCAACGTTATCAAAGTCGGATCTGTTACATCTTCCGGTGGTAACCAGTTAGAGACACAGATCCTGATCGCACTGGTACTTGGCGGTATGCCAATCTCCGGTGGTGCGAAGGTTCGTTTCGAGAATATCATCGTCGGATCGCTCCTGTACGTTGTACTCAACAGTGGACTGACCATGATGGGATTCACAACACAGATGATGCAGCTTATTCAGGGTATCGTATTCCTGATCTTCGTAGCAGTATTTGCGGATCGTGAATCTATCCAGGTTATTAAATAAGGAACAAATTGGACTTACATAAGATAAGGAGATTCGTCCTTTTCCCAAGGAAGGATCTCCTTATCTTTTTTTAAAGCGTGCAACGGCAGCGGAAATGAGGCGGCTATGCGAAATACAGATCAGGATATCCTGAAATATCAGAAATTATATCATTGGGCACACACACTGATCACCAGTGGTGTCATTAAGAATATGGATAAGTTTCCGTCGGAGACAAGCCTGCAGAAGAAATTCGGCTACTCGAGACAGACGGTGCGTACAGCACTCCAGCAGCTGGAGGACGAGGGGCTGATCACCCGTGTGCGCGGCAGCGGAACCTACGTTTCCTATGAGGGCGGCGAGGTGGATGAGACGCGCCCGAAGGTGGGGTTGCTTTTGAGTTACTATTCCGAGTATCTTTTTCCGAAGGTATACGACGGTATCGAGTCGGCACTTGCAGAGAAAGGCTACGGCATCGAGGTGGCGGTGACGAAAAACCGTCTGAATGACGAAGCAATCTATCTGGAAGGCCTGCTCAAAAGCAATGTGTCCGGACTGATCATTGAGGGCACACGCTCTGCATTCCCGAACCCGAATATCCGGTTGTATCGCGAAATCAAAAAGCGCAACATTCCGACGCTTTTTATCCATAATCATTATGAGAATCAGACATTTGACAGCGTGGAGATGTCGGATGAGCGTGCGGCGTATGAACTGACGAAGATCCTGATCGAGCACGGACATCGCAGGATCGGTGGCATTTTTAAATATGATGATATGCAGGGACTCGAACGGTTCAAGGGTTTTATCCAGTGTCTCTCCGATTACGGGGTGAAATATGATGATGATTGTGTTCGCTGGTATTCGACCAAAGATATGGCGGATGTATTCAGCAAGAAAGGCATGCTGCACATCTACCGTAGAACGAAGGACTGTACGGCGATGCTGATCTACAATGATGAGATCGCAGGTTATTATATGGAGTTTCTGATGGAACGCGGTGTCTCGGTTCCGCAGGATCTTTCTATGGTGTCGTTTGATGATGCGGAGCTGCAGCAGGAGCAGGAGGTCAAGCTTCTGTCCGTTGTGCATCCGCAGTACAAGCTGGGCAGGATCACGGCGAAGAATCTGCTTCGCATGATGGATGATCCCGCATGGCAGGAAAAGAACTATTCCTACCGTTTCCCGGTAAAAATGAATGACGGAAATTCGGTCCGAAAGTTATAACAAGTACCGGCTGACTGTGTGCAGCCGGTCTTTTTTGCCATAAATAGAAAAAAAGCTTGTAAAAAGGGCATTTCGTGTGCTATAATCCTTAAATGACTGTAGTGGTCGCAGTATGCCCTTTTATCGGAGGGAGTACAAAGAATTAAGATTGTACATGGAATTGATATATATTAAGGAGGAAACGTATAAATGAGTGTACAGGTTGAAAATTTAGACAAGAATATGGTAAAGCTTACCATCGAAGTTCCTGCAGAAGAGTTAGAGAAGGCAATCGAGGCTGCTTACAAGAAGCAGAAGAACCAGATCAGCGTTCCTGGATTCCGTAAGGGTAAAGTTCCGAGAGCCATGATCGAGAAGATGTACGGCGCAGGTGTGTTCTACGAAGATGCAGCAAACACACTGATGCAGCAGACTTATCCATCTGCAGTAGATGAGAGCGGTGTTGATATCGTATCCCGTCCAACCGTTGATGTTGTACAGATCGAGAAGGGTCAGCCTTTCATCTATACAGCTGAGGTTGCTGTAAAGCCTGAAGTTACACTTGGCAAATATATGGGCGTAACTGTTACGAAGATCGATACTTCCGTTACAGATGAGGAAGTAAACGAAGCATTAGAGCAGCAGCGTAACAACAACGCAAGAACAATCGCTGTTACAGATCGTGCCGTAGCTGTCGGTGATACCGCAGTGATCGACTTCGAGGGATTTGTAGACGGTGTCGCATTCGAAGGCGGCAAGGGTGAGAATCATCCGTTAGAGATCGGTTCTCATACATTTATCGATACATTCGAGGATCAGCTCGTTGGCAAGAAAGCCGGAGATGAGGTTGAGGTTAACGTAACATTCCCTGAGAAGTATCAGGCAGCAGACCTTGCAGGAAAGCCTGCTACATTCAAGGTTAAGATCAACGAGATCAAGGCTAAGGAGCTTCCGGAACTTGATGATGAATTCGCACAGGATGTATCCGAGTTCGATACTCTTGCAGAGTACAAGGAGAGCTTAAAGAAGAACCTTGAGGAGAAGAAAGAGAACGAAGCTAAGCGTACAAAGGAAGACGAAGCAGTTCAGAAGATCATCGACAAGTCCAAGATGGATATTCCTGAGGCAATGATCGATACACAGTGTGAGACAATGATCGAGGAGTTCGCTCAGAGAATCGCACAGAGTGGTCTGTCTATGGATCAGTATTTACAGTTCTCAGGACTTACTGTTGACGGATTGAAGGAGCAGGTTCGTCCGGAAGCATTATCCCGCATTCAGGCAAGCCTTGTTCTTGAGCAGATTGCCAAGGATGAGAACATCGAAGTATCTGACGACGATGTAAATGCTGAGATCGAGAAGATGGCAGCAAGCTACGGAATGGAAGCTGATAAGCTTAAAGAGTACATGGGAGATGCCGAGAAGGATTCCATGAAGAAGGATCTTGCAATCAACAAGGCAGTAGAACTCGTAATGGCTAACGTTAAGGAGCGCGCTAAGGCAAAGAACAAGAAAGAAAAGGAAGCAGAAGCAGAAGAAGCATAATTTCAGTTTCATAGAGTCAATTACATGGACTGGTCTGGGCAAAACCAGACCGGTCTTTTACACTTTTATTAAGGAGGCGTTTTTCTATGAGTTTAGTACCTTATGTCATTGAACAAACGAGTAGAGGCGAGAGAAATTACGATATTTATTCCCGCTTATTAAAAGACAGAATTATTTTCCTTGGGGAGGAAGTCAACGAGACCACAGCAAGCCTTGTTGTGGCACAGTTGCTGTTTCTGGAGTCTGAGGACCCGGGAAAAGATATTCAGTTATATATCAATTCTCCTGGCGGAATGGTGACTGCAGGACTTGCAATCTATGACACCATGCAGTACATCAAGTGTGATGTGTCAACGATCTGTATCGGTCTGGCTGCAAGTATGGGAGCATTCCTTCTCGCAGGTGGTGCCAAGGGCAAGCGTTATGCGCTTCCGAATGCAGAGATCATGATCCATCAGCCGTCCGGCGGTGCCAAGGGTCAGGCAACCGAGATCGAGATCGCAGCAGAGAACATCTTAAAGACAAAGAAGCGTTTAAATGAGATCCTCGCTACCAACACCGGCAAGCCATATGAGACCATTGCTGCCGATACGGAGCGTGATCATTATATGTCTGCGCAGGAAGCTGCCGATTATGGATTGATCGATGGAGTGATTACGAGCAGATAATCATCTGGATTGTCCAGATTATGCGCCTCCGGCCAGATAGCCGGAGGTGTTGTTAGATATAAGAAAATTTTTGACAGATATATGGAGTAATGATTTATGGCTGGAAAGAATGATGGAAAAATTCGCTGCTCTTTTTGCGGCAAGACACAGGATCAGGTAGAGCGCCTTATTTCCGGACCGAACAACGGTGTCTTTATCTGTAACGAGTGTATCGACATCTGTGCGGAGATTATCGATGAGGAGAGCTTTAACGAGAGTGGATCTTCCTCTGCAAAGGAAGATATCAATCTTCTGAAACCGGAAGAGCTCAAGGCTTTTCTTGATGATTACGTCATCGGACAGGATCAGGCGAAGAAAGTATTATCCGTTGCGGTATACAACCACTACAAGAGAGTTCTTGCAGGCGGAGATCTCGGCGTGGAATTACAGAAGAGTAATATTTTAATGCTCGGACCGACCGGTTCCGGTAAGACACTTCTCGCACAGACGCTGGCGCGTGTCATCAACGTTCCGTTTGCAATCGCAGACGCAACAACATTGACCGAGGCGGGATATGTCGGTGAGGATGTGGAAAATATCCTCTTAAAGCTGATCCAGGCAGCAGATTATGATATCGAGCGTGCACAGCACGGAATCGTATACATTGATGAGATCGATAAGATCACAAAGAAGTCCGAGAATGTTTCGATCACACGAGATGTATCCGGAGAGGGTGTGCAGCAGGCACTCCTTAAGATCCTCGAGGGAACGGTTGCTTCGGTTCCTCCACAGGGGGGAAGAAAGCATCCGCAGCAGGAGCTGATCCCGATCGATACGACCAACATTTTATTTATCTGTGGAGGTGCGTTCGATGGATTGGAGAAGATCGTGGAGTCACGTATGGACGCTTCGACGATCGGATTTAACGCAGAAGTAAAATCCAAGTCCGATATGAACATCGGTGATGCATTCAAGCGTGCATTGCCGCAGGATTTCGTAAAGTTCGGACTGATCCCTGAGTTTATCGGCCGTGTGCCGATCACGGTATCGCTCGAATCTCTGGATCGCGATGCTTTGATCCGCATCTTAAAGGAGCCGAAGAACTCTCTGATCAAGCAGTACACCAAGCTTTTTGAGCTGGACGGTGTCGGACTGGAGTTTGAGGAAAATGCGATCGAAGCGATCGCGGATAAGGCATTGGAGCGCAAGACCGGAGCCAGAGGACTTCGTGCGATCATGGAGGCTGTTATGCTGGATCTCATGTATCGCATTCCTTCGGATGAGTCGATCAGCAGATGTGTGATCGATAAGGATCTGGTGGAGAAGAATCTTGCTTTGGAAGAGAAGGAACCGGCTGCAATCGAGCAGAAGGAAGAACCGGAGAAAGAAGAACTTGCGTCTTAATCAGGAGTAGATACAAGTGAGAGATGAAATTAGAATGCTGCCTGCGGTAGCGTTACGCGGAATTACGATCCTGCCGGGAATGATCGCGCATTTCGACATCAGCCGGGATACGTCGATCAAGGCGGTAGAGCGTTCCATGAAGGATGGAGAGTCCATCTTTCTGGTGACACAGAAGGATTCGAACAAGGACAATCCGGCGCTTGAGGATCTGCATTCCATGGGCGTGATCGCAGAGATCAAGCAGGTGGTCAGGTTACAAAATGATATTATGCGTGTCATGGTCGAGGGACAGCAGCGTGCAGAAGTGTATGAGATCGAACAGGAGCAGCAGTCGTACCTTGAGGCCCGTGTGATCGTCTATATCGAGGAGGATGAGCAGCGTCTTCCAGCGCAGGCCGAAGAGGCGATGGTGATGAGTGTGCAGGAGACGTTTGCCAAGTATGCTTCGGTGCAGGGACGCATCGGCAAGGAAGTGGTCCGACAGGTGCAGGAGATGACGGATCTGTCGCATCTGCTGGATTACGTCGGCAACAATCTTCCGGTCAGCTTCGATAAGAAGCAGAAGATCCTCGATGCGATCGCCGTGACGGAGCGATACGAGGTACTGCTCGCGATGCTGTTGCAGCAGATCGAGGTTCTTGCGATCAAGAGCGATTTTCAGAAGAAAGTGCAGGAGCGTGTGGAGAAGCACCAGAAGGAATATGTCCTTCGGGAGCAGATGGCGCTCATCCGGGAGGAACTCGGAGAGACGAACACAGACTCCGATGCACAGGAGTATGAGAAAAAGCTTGAGGAACTTCAGGCTTCGGATGAAGTCAAAAAACGCATTAAGAAAGAAATACAGCGTTTCAAAGGCATTGCGTCCAACTCTTCGGAGAGCACGGTAAGCCGCGGTTATATTGAGACGCTTCTTGAACTTCCGTGGGATAAGACTTCCGTTGATAATCAGGATCTGACCCACGCGAAGGAGATCCTCGATGAGGATCATTACGGTCTGGACAAAGTGAAGGAGCGCGTGATCGAGTTCCTTGCTGTCCGCAACTTAACCGGTAAGGGGGAGAGCCCGATCCTGTGCCTTGTGGGACCTCCGGGAACCGGTAAGACGAGTATTGCGCGTTCGATCGCGCGTGCGCTCGACAAACAATATGTGCGCATTTCCCTCGGTGGTGTGCGTGACGAGGCGGAGATCCGCGGACACCGAAGAACCTATGTCGGTGCACTTCCGGGACGTATCGTTTCGGGACTTCGTTCCGCAGGCGTGAAGAATCCGCTTATGCTGCTCGATGAGATTGACAAGATGAGCAGCGATTACAAGGGAGATACGGCATCCGCACTTCTGGAGGTGCTGGATGCAGAACAGAATAGCAAGTTCCGTGATCATTATGTGGAACTTCCGGTGGATCTGTCCGAAGTGCTTTTTATCGCAAGTGCGAACTCACTCGGTGACATTCCGGGACCGCTCCGCGACCGTATGGAGATCATTGAGGTCAGCAGCTACACGGAGAACGAGAAGCTGCATATCGCCAAGGATCACCTGATCGAGAAGCAGCTTGCCAAGAACGGTGTCAGTGCATCGCAGCTTAAGATTTCGGATAAGGCGCTTCGAGATGTGATCGCGTTCTATACGAGAGAGGCGGGCGTCCGAGGCTTAGAGCGCAGGATCGGCGAGATCTGCCGCAAGGCGGCGCGCCGCATCTATGAGGGCGAGACGGAGAAGATACGTGTGTCCGGCAACAATCTGGAAGAATTTCTCGGTAAGCCGAAGTACCGTCAGGATAAGAAGAACAAGAAGGACGAGGTCGGCATCGTGCGCGGTCTGGCATGGACGAGCGTCGGCGGTGTTACACTTGAGATTGAAGTCAACGTGCTTCCGGGCAAGGGCGAACTGGTTCTCACCGGTAAGCTCGGCGATGTGATGAAGGAATCCGCGCGTGCCGGAATTAGTTACATCCGCTCGATCAGTTCCGATTATGGCATTGATCCGGAGTTCTTTACGAAGCATGACATTCATGTGCACATCCCGGAGGGCGCAGTCCCGAAGGATGGACCGTCAGCCGGTATCACGATGGCCCTTGCCATCTTATCCGCGATCACGAACCGCAAGGTTCGCGCAGATATCGCGATGACCGGAGAGATTACGATCCGTGGACGTGTGCTTCCGATCGGCGGACTTAAGGAGAAGCTTCTTGCCGCGAAGAATGCGGGCATGAATACGGTGTGCATTCCGAAGGACAATGAGCGCGACTTAAGTGAGATCTCCGAGGAGATCACCGACGGAATGGAGATTCTTCCGATCGATCACATGAACCAACTCATAAAGGCTGCCTTTGTATAAAGCAGCCTTTATTTACTAAGCAACACCTGTTTCTTAAAGGCGCCTCGCTTTTGCATTTTTGAATGGCGCGGCCGGGATGTTGCGTGGATCCGCCTCGATCGGTGTCCTGATCGCGCGCGTCCTTTTTGAACAGAAAATTGAATTTACCTCGAATCATATGCATATTTTTGAAGGCTAGTCATTCAGAATCACGAATTTGGCGCAGTGCCCGTTTCGCTTATTTTATGATTTATGTCCGCCAAAGTTTGGACAATTCCGAAGGCGGCTGTTCGCCGGGACACAGACTGCGTCCGAGTGATTTTGTGTCTGCCTTAATGGACGTTCGAAGGAAACGTGCCGCCGCTGGGACACTTGTTTGAAGCACACAGCGCAGAGGCGTTCCAATGCACATGAAGCGAGTTTGTCCGCGGCGGCTCATATCGACTTCCTGAGGACGTCCATTTAGGCAGACTAAAAATTGCGAGCGCATCTGTGTCCGGCGGACACCGCCGCGGAATGGTTCAAACGTTGTCGTACACAAAATTTAAGCGAAACAGGCACTGCTGCTAAATTCAGCGATTCTGCCTGAAACCGCCGTTCAAAAATATGCATATGATTCGAGGGTATTATCCAATGATTGATGAAAAAGGACGCGCATGACCAGGAGACGGATCGAGGCAACTTGACGCAATAGAGGCGGCGCCATGCGGAAAAGGAAACCGGCGAGGCGTATGTAAGAAGCAGGTGTTGCAGAATATAAAGGAGGATACAAAGGTGGTAATAAGGGATGTGAATTTGGAGACGGTATGCGGAATTACGAGTACGATCCCGGACAATCTGCTGGATGAAGTGGCTTTCGCAGGAAAGTCGAATGTAGGAAAATCATCACTGATCAACGGATTGCTGAATCGTAAGGCTCTGGCGAGAACTTCGTCGCAGCCGGGCAAGACGCAGACCATCAATTTCTATAATGTGAATAACGCCATGTACCTGGTGGATCTGCCGGGATACGGCTACGCGAATGCGAATGTGGAGATCAAGGCAAAGTGGGGACAGATGATCGAGAATTATCTGCACACCTCTAAGAAGCTGAAAGCAGTCTTTCTGCTCATTGATATCCGCCATGAGCCGTCCGAAAACGATCAGATGATGTACGAGTGGATGGAGCATCAGGGCTTTGCTCCGATCATTATTGCGACGAAAGCGGACAAGCTGAAACGCGGACAGGTGATAAGACATGTCCAGATGATCCGCGAAGTGCTCGGCGTGCAGGAGGAGACGATCGTGATCCCGTTTTCTGCGGAGACGAAGCAGGGACGCGAAGAAATCTGGGAGCTGATCGAGTCGCTGGTGGAACTTCCGGAAGATCCGAAGGAAGTTAAGAAGGCACAGGAGAAGGAAAAAGCACAGACTGAGGAAACTTCTACGAGAAAGCCGCGTTGGAAGGCAACCGACCGTCCGGTGGCGAAGAAGACCATGAAGAAAGAGAAAGCCAGGAAGGCTGCGAATAAAAAGAAAGCGAAGAAGAAATAAAGTATGAAGAAAAACAAGTATGTTTTTGTGCTCGTGTTACTTGTCGCGATCACATTGATCAGTGGACTTTTGACAAACGTGTATGTCAGCAAAAGCGGCAGTAAGCAGGAAGATCACGCTTTGACCGTTGTGACCTCATTTTATCCGATGTACATTGCGGCGCTCAATGTTGTTGGCGATACCGAAGGGATTCATCTGCAGAACTTAAGTGAGCCACAGACCGGATGTCTGCATGACTTTCAGTTGACACCGGAAGATATGAAGCTTCTCTCAAGTGCGGACGTGTTCATCATTAATGGTGGCGGTATCGAGTCCTTTATGAAGGATGTGGCGAAATCCTATCCAAACCTGAAGATCATCGAAGCGTGCGAAGGCATTGAGCTGCTGGAGGACGAAGGCGAGGAAAATGCACATGCGTGGATGAGTGTTGCCACATATGAGCAGCAGGTTGTCAATATCGCGACCGGACTTGCGGTGGCGGATACGAAGAATGCGGCTTTTTATCAGAAGAATGCGGATGCGTACTGCGCGAAGCTGGACAAGCTGAAGGCGCGCCAGCAGGCAGTCGCAAAGAAAGCGGAAGGACAGTCGGTCATTCTGTTCCATGAGGCGTATGATTATGTTGCAGAGGATTATGGGCTGGATGTCGCGTATGTGCTCGATCTTGACGAGGAGCGTCAGGTCAGCGCGGGTGAGGTTGCGGATGTGCTTTCGGCTGTCCGGGACGATCGCGTGAAGTATATCCTCGCGGAAGAACTGTACGGCAAAAGCATGGGGGATACAGTCGAGAAGGAGACCGATGCGAAGGTCATCTATCTGGATGCGCTGAACCGCGGCGATTACAATGCGGACAGTTATATTAAGGGAATGACGGCAAATATTGATTTGATGGAGCGTTATTTTAATAAGTAAACGTGACAATTTCGCCGGGGCTGCCCCCAAGCAGCGGAATTGTCACAGAACATAGAAAGGAATCTTAGATGCGTAAGATCATAAAGCCATGCGGCTTTCATTGTATCAAAGTAAATCATCTGGGCGTGCGTTTCAACGAGCAGGTCGTGCTCGAGGACGTCAATCTGCATATTCACTGTGGCTCGCTGAATGCGGTCATCGGCAAGAATGGAGCGGGCAAATCGACCCTGATCCGTGCGATGCTCGATAACGTGCCACACACGGGAGAGATTGAATTCCGTGACACGAAGGACGGCAGGATGCAGAAACTCAAGATCGGTTATGTGCCGCAGTCGGTCAATATCGAGAAGAATACGCCGGTCAGCGTGTACGATCTGCTTGCAAGCTATGAGTCTCGCTATCCGGTATTTCTGCCGAAGCGCAAAAGCGTGTATGACAAGATCAAGGAAAGCCTTCGCATTTTCGAGGCGGAGGATCTGATCGACAAGCAGGTGTGCAACCTCTCCGGAGGACAGCTGCAGCGCGTGCTTTTGTCACTGGCAATCATGGACGAGCCGAATCTGCTCCTCTTGGACGAGCCGGTGTCCGGTATTGACCAGAACGGTATGGAGCTTTTCTATAAGACGATGACCTATCTGAAGGAGCATTATGATCTGGCGATCATCCTGATCTCGCATGATCTGGACTATGTTGCTAAGTATGCGGATCATGTCGTGCTGCTTGATAAGACGGTCTTAAAGCAGGGCTCTGCGAAGGAAGTGTTCTCGAGTCCGGAATTTGAGAAGATCTTCTCGGTGGCAAACGAAGAAAAATGGATCAAGGAGGATGACAACAATGATTAACTGGTTATCCTGGCTGGATTTTGGATTTATGCGAAATGCGCTGATCGCGATTCTCATCATTACGCCGCTGTTCGGTCTGATGGGAACGATGATCGTCAACAAGAAGATGGCGTATTTTTCGGATGCGCTCGGACATTCTGCATTGACCGGTATCGCGGTCGGTGTAGTCTGCGGACTGGCAGACACGAACATTTCGATGGTGATTTTTGCAATCGTTTTTGCGTTACTTCTGAATCAGATCGGAAGCTCGAACAAGGCATCGGCGGACACGATCATTTCCGTGTTCTCGTCCTGTTCGGTGGCAATCGGACTTGCCATCCTGTCCAAAGGCGGCAACTTCAGCAAGTATTCGAGCCTTCTGGTCGGCGATGTGCTCAGCATCACAAAGCGTGAGATCGTATTTCTTGCAATCATTTTTGTTGTGACGATTCTGTTCTGGCTGTGCTGCTTTAACTGGCTGAATGCAAGCTGTATTCACCGCGCACTCGCGGCGAGCAAACGCATTCCGGTCCGTCTGATGGACAATCTGTTTGCGATTTTGGTCGCTTTGATCGTTACACTTTCGATCAAGTGGGTCGGAATTTTGATCATCAATGCGCTGCTTATTCTGCCGGCGGCATCGAGTCGCAATCTTTCGGAAAATATGAGGGAGTATCACTTTTTCTCGGTTGTGTTCTCACTGTTTTCCGGTGTGCTTGGACTGATCCTGTCGTATTACACGAACGTGGCGACGGGACCGATGATCGTTATTATCGCGTCGATCATCTATTTCAGCACGTATCTGTTCGGGCGTAAGCAATGATCGTCCGGTGAAAACACAGCAACATAAGAGAAATATGCCTGTCCCTTGGATCGGGTGAAAATATCGGAGCCGGCAGGCATAAATGGGAGGAATCAGGAAAATGCTATCAATGATCGAGTCTGTCAACAATGTGGTCAACAACTTTATATGGGGCGTTCCGGCGATGATCTGTATCATCGGCGTGGGACTGTTCTTAAGTTTCAGGACCGGATTTATCCAGATCTGCAAGTTTGGTTATGCGATGAAAGTGACGTTTGTCCGTATGTTCAAAAAACGTGAGGCATCGGACGGAGCGCTTACACCGTTTCAGGCGGTATGTACCGCTTTGGCGGCGACCGTCGGAACCGGAAATGTAGCCGGAGTTGCCGGCGCGATCGCGATCGGCGGTCCGGGCGCGGTATTCTGGATGTGGATCTCCGCACTTCTCGGTATGTGTACAAAGTTTTCGGAAGTTGTGCTTGCGGTGCATTTTCGTGAGACAAATGCGGACGGCGAGCTGGTCGGCGGCCCGATGTACTATATTAAGAACGGTCTGAAAAAGCACTGGCACTGGCTGGCGTATCTGTTCTCTCTGTTTGGCGTACTGACGGTGTTTGGAACCGGTAATGCGACACAGGTGAACACGATCACCACAGCAATCGATTCGGCATTGTACAATTACAATCTGCTTCCGGAGCGTTTTGCACCGACTCTGAATCTGATCCTCGGAATCGTGTTGGCGGCACTGATCGCGTTAATTCTGATCGGTGGAATCAAGCGAATCGGACAGGTGACGGAGAAACTCGTTCCGTTTATGGCGGTTATCTATATTCTGCTTGCAATCGGTGTGGTTCTCATCAATATCAAGTCGGTTCCGGCTGTGCTCGGAGCCATCTTCGAGGGCGCGTTTAATCCGTCTGCCGTAACCGGCGGTGCGGTAGGAAGCTTTTTTACGAGTATGAAAAAAGGCGTATCGCGCGGTATCTTTTCAAATGAGGCGGGACTCGGAACCGGATCAATCGCACATGCCTGTGCCGATACGAGAAAGCCGGTCAAGCAGGGCTTCTTCGGAATCTTTGAGGTGTTTGTGGATACGATCGTTATCTGTACACTGACCGCTCTGGTCATCCTGTGCAGCGGTGTTCCGGTCGGATATGGCGATGCGGCAGGTGCCGAGCTTACGATCAGCGGATTTACTTCCGTGTACGGCGGCTGGGTATCCCTCTTTACGGCGGTAGCGATGTGCTGCTTCGCTTTTTCCACGATCATCGGCTGGGGACTTTACGGCACACGATGCATCGAGTTTTTGCTCGGTTCGCGTGCGAATAAGCCGTTTATGGTGGCTTACGCACTGGTTGCCATCGTTGGAGCAACCATGAATCTGGGACTCATGTGGAGCATCGCGGAGACCTTCAACGGTCTGATGGTGATTCCGAACCTGATCGCGGTATTCCTGCTGTCCGGTGTGGTTGTCAAGCTGGTGAAGGAGTATTTTGCGGGCGAAGGCAAGGAAGGCTGATAGTTTTTTTCAATAAGTGCATCGGGTTTGACCGGTGCACTTAATTATGTTACAATTGTTGTATACAAAATACAGAGGGATAATACATGGACGAGATAACGCTGAAAGCACTGGCCAAGATCAATCTTGGGCTGGATGTGATACGAAGACGAGAGGACGGCTATCATGAGGTGTGCATGGTCATGCAGACGATTCATCTGTACGACCGGCTGGATATTGCAAGAAGCCATGAGCCGGGAATCCGTATACAATCGAATCTGAATTTTCTGCCGGTGAATGAGAATAATCTGGTCTATAAAGCGGGTAAGCTTTTAATGGACGAGTTCGGCATCACGGACGGTGTGGATGTGAAGCTGACGAAGCGTATTCCGGTCGCTGCCGGTATGGCAGGAGGAAGTACGGACGCGGCATCGATGCTCTACGGAATGAATCAGATCTTCAATCTTGGTTTGTCGCGAAAGGCGTTGATGGAGCGCGGTGTGCAGATCGGAGCGGATGTTCCGTACTGCCTGATGCGAGGCACGGCTTTGGCACAGGGAATCGGAGAGAAACTTTCGCAGCTTCCGCCGATGGTGAAGTGTCCGGTGCTGATCGCAAAGCCTGCGGTATCCGTATCGACCAAGTTTGTATATCAGAATCTGAAGTTGGACGAGCACACCAAGCATCCGGATATTGATGCTTTGATCGGCGCGATCAAACGAAAGGATTTCGCCGGAATCTGCGGCAATATGGGCAATGTGCTGGAGAGTGTGACGATTCCGAATTATCCGGTGATCGCCGAGATCAAGGAGAAGATGATGGAAGCCGGTGCGGCGCATGCCATGATGAGCGGAAGCGGTCCGACTGTATTTGGTCTGTTTGAGGATGAGGAGACGGCGCAGCGTGCGCGCGACGTTGTGAAGGACTCCGGACTGGCGCGTCAGGTGTATCTGACTTCGATCTACAATAACCGGCGCAAGTAGTGCGTTGCGGAAACGCTTTTGGAAGTAAATAATTCATTTGGGGTATATATAAAAGAGGTAGGTTACTTGATTTATAAAATCTGTGCGTGGAATTTTGACCGCGACAGACGAGACGAATGGAGAAGATGAAACGATGACGGATGATTTGACACTGAATATGAATGCATACTTGCCACTGCGAGACGTCGTGTTTAACACACTTCGCGAGGCAATCCTTAAGGGTGATCTTAAGCCGGGGGAGCGCTTGATGGAGTTACAGCTTGCATCCAAGCTCGGCGTGAGTCGTACCCCGATCCGTGAGGCAATCCGCATGCTTGAGCAGGAAGGTCTTGCTGTTACCATGCCGAGAAAAGGCGCGGAAGTTGCGAAGATGACACTCAAAGACATGGAGGATGTGCTGGAGATCCGTGATGCTTTGGACGAGCTTGCGGTGCGCATTGCCTGTGAGAAGATTACAGATGAGCAGTTGAAACGTCTCACGGATGCCAAGGAGCTGTTTGAGACGAGTACGAAATCAGGAGATGTCAAGATGATTGCGGAGGCGGATGTGAGTTTCCATGATGTCATCTATGAGGCAACCGGCAATTCGAAGCTGGAGACTCTTTTGAATAATCTGCGTGAGCAGGTGTATCGTTACCGTGTCGAGTACATCAAGGATCCGCAGAACTATCCGGTTCTGATCCGTGAGCATGAGGCAATCCTGCTTGCACTCAGGGAGCGCAATGTTGCGAAGGCGGAGAGTGCGATGCATGAGCATGTTGCCAATCAGGCGGCTGCGGTCAAGAATGTGATCCAGCAGCAGGAGTAAATGAATATATTTGTCCGTGATGGACATTCTAAAGGATGAACGCTTGGCGTTCATCCTTTTTTCGTTCTGTCTAAAATTGTGTCCAACTTAGAAGTTACACCGAAGAAGGCTGTCGCTACATGGTTGGCACAATTGCAAAGTTGCAGAGAGTATATGGCATAGAATATGAAAATCTACAAGTATAACGGGAAGTAAAAAAAGATACCCAAAATTAAGAAACAGGAAAGCGTTTATAAATGCAGCGTGAAGTAAAACGTAAAAAGTTGAAAAAGATACCAGAAAACCAAGAAACGGGGAAAAGTTTATGAACGTAGCGTGCAGTAAAACATAAAAAAATTGAAAAAAAGATACCAGAAAACCGAGAAACAGGAAAAGATTTATGAATATAGTGTGAACTAAAATGCTAAAAATCTGAGAAACATACCAAGAGAGAAGAAATAGGAATGAAGCAGAAATATAGGAGATAAGTGAGTGAGTCGGGAGAAAACACGAATTTCAAAAAATATAGATGAGAATATTGCGCGCTACAAGGAAATCTTCGCGGAATGTGCGGATATAAAAATGCGCACGATGCTGCTTGGAGCAAACCGTGGCACGCGCTGTTTTCTTGCGTACATTGAGGTTGCGGTCAGCAACACATTGCTGGAAAATACGGCGCTTGGAAGACTGCTTGGCGCGCTTGAAAAGATTCCGGAAGAGAGCATGGTGAAAGTGCTCGATGCGAACGTGCTTGGAATCGTGGATGCGATGCCTTTTGAATATATTGAGGATGCGGCGGCGGGAATGTTGACCGGCGATGCGATCCTTTTTGTGGATGGCTACGATAAGGCACTCAAGATCGCCGACCGGGGATATCCGGGAATGGGCGTGCAGGAGCCTGACTCGGAGAAAGTGATTCGCGGATCGAAGGAAGGGTTTACCGATTCGGTCAAGACGAACACGGCACTCATCCGCAAGCGCATCCGCTCCACGCGCGTCAAAGTGCAGGAACTCAACCGCGGTGTCCGCTCGCACACTGCGATCGATCTTGTTTATATGGAGGATCTTGCGTATCCGTCCGTCATTGAGGAGATCAGGCGAAGGATCGAGGCATACGAGATCGACGGCATTATGGACAGCGGTGTTGTGGAACAGCTGGCGGAGGAGAAGTGGTATTCGCCATTTCCGCAGTTTCAGACAACACAGCGTCCGGACAGGGCGGCGCTTGCGGTCATGGAGGGGCGCGTGGTGCTTCTTTCGGACAATTCCCCGGTCGCGCTCATTCTGCCGACGGATCTTAATTCGTTTTTGAAAACGAGCGATGATTACTACAACCGGTTTGAGGTTGCGACGTTTGCGCGGATTCTTCGGTACATGGCGGCTTTTTTCTCGATGACCTTGCCGGGGCTTTATCTGGCAGTCACGAATTTTCATACGCAGATTCTGCCGACGCCGCTTCTGCTTTCTTTCTGGGAAGCGCGGATCGGTGTGCCTTTTCCGGCGGCACTGGAAGTCATACTGATGGAACTATCGTTTGAGTTGTTGCGGGAGGCGGGCGTGCGTCTGCCGGGGGCGATGGGAAATACGATCGGTATCGTGGGCGGTCTGATCATTGGACAGGCAGCGGTGGATGCGAATCTGGTCAGCCCGATCGTCGTGATCGTTGTGGCGTTCACGGCGCTTTGTTCGTTCTCGATTCCGAATGAGGAGTTCGCATTCTCGTTTCGCATTCTCAAATTCTATATAATCACGTTGTCCGCGTGGCTCGGATTCTTCGGCTTTCTGCTCGGACTTCTGACGATTCTGATCCATCTGTCGCATCTGAAAAGCTTCGGAATTCCGTATCTGATGCCTTTTACCGGAGCGGACTTAACGGGCTATGAGGATATGCGTGATACGATCTGGCGCGCACCACTTCGGAAGATGACAAGGCGGCCGATCTACGCAAGGCGCGGGGAGCGCGTGCGATTACGCAAAAAGGAAGGAGCAGGGCAGGATGCTTTCAAAGGAAAATAAGATTATGATAGGCGTTTGCGAAACTCTTGTGGTGTCTTGCTCGGGCTCGGCAGGCTCTGCGGCTGGCTTTTACGTTGCCACTTGTTATCCAAAATCAGGATTTTGCAAATTCAATGATTTTGTCTAAAATCGTGTGCAACGTAAAAGTCAGCCGCAGAGCCTGCCGAGCCCGAGCAAGACACCACAAGAGTTTCGCAAACGCCTAAAAGATTGTGAAAAGGGAAGGAGCAGAATGCCATGTTTTCAAATAATAATAAGATTTCGACGAGGCAGGTGTTCCGCCTGTTTGTGTTTGATTTTATCGGGATGAGCACACTGGTGCTTCCGGCAAAGCTTGCGGGGGCGGTGCAGTGCGACGGCGTCTTTTCGATTGTGGTCGGTGGCGTGCTTTCGAGCCTGTATCTGTGGTATCTTGCGCGGTTCATGCGAGGGATGGACAGTGATCTCATACAGTACACGAAGAATACGCTGCCGCGGTGGGGCGCATTTGTGATGATGATCCTGTTTGCAATCTATTGCATTCTTGAAGCGGGATACGGCGCATATATTTTTGCAGATGTTATGAAAAAAGGCCTGATCGGCGGCGAATCCTACACGCTTCTCCTTATATTGATCCTTGCGGTGGCGGCTTATGCGATCCAATCGGGGATCGAGAGCCGGGCGCGCGTGTATGAAATCTTGTTCTGGGTATTGTTTGTGCCGCTTTTTCTCCTGTTGTGGATTGCGGCGAGCGATACGACGGTGGAATATCTCGGACCGTTTTTCGCCACATCGGCATCGAATATTGTGTGGAACGGTACGCGCGTCTTTCATTATCTGACACCGGTGTTTCTGATTCTGTTTTTTCCGGCCTATGTGAGAAAGGATGCGCAGAAGAAAATGGTCGGTGCGGTGTATGCGGCTTTATGGGTGGCGATTGCTGTCTTTGTCGTGTTCTATTTGATCCTGCTTGGAAGCTTCGGCGATAAGGCGATGGCGAATATGTGTTATCCGGCGCTCACGCTGATGAGCAACATCCATCTGCGCGGAAGTTTCTTGAAGCGGCTGGATGCGTTTCTGCTCGCAATCTGGTTCTTTACGCTTTTTGCACTGATCAATGTGTTCCTGTTTTATGCCGAACAGTTGATTGCAGCGATTGCAGGGCTGATGGGAAAGATTTTTTCTGCCGGAACAGTGGATTCTACGGAAGCAGGAGAGGCAGAATCCGTGACTTCAAAAAAGGATGAGAGCTGGAAGAAATACAAAATGTATGAAAAATCTCGAAATAAAGTATGGACAACAGTGGCAGCAGTCATCTTTGTATTTGTTGTCGCAGAATGTTTCTGCTACGGCTCGTTTGCAGAATGGTTCGAAAGCTACACCGCTTATGTCGCGGTGCCACTTCTGATCCTGTTGCCGCTTATCATAGCTCTCTGGGGAAAGGCGAAAAAGCATGGTACAAAAAATAGTTAATCGGATCGGCGCAGCAGTAATGCTTCTGATCGCTGTCTGTAACCTGTCGGCGTGCAGTGCAACGGAACTCGAGGACCGGTGTTTTCCAATGATGGCAATCGCAGATGTCAAACAGGAGCGCGTGCGTTTTGCATACGGTTTTCCCGAACTCAGCCAGAAGGACAACACGGATATTGAGGAGGCGGATGTTGGTGTGCCGCTCACGGAGGGCGGAAATCTGGCGGAGGCGCTTTCGGTCTATGAGGCGGAACTGAGCAATCTTGCTGACTGCAATCACATGAAGGTGTTTGTGATCGGCGAGTCGCTGCTTCGCGATAACGGACAATTCAATGAGACACTTGATTATCTTCGGGAGAGCGAGATTTTTCCGCGCAACACTTATGTCTGCGTGACCGGAGAGATTGAGACTTTACTGGAAAAAGCGGATTCGCTGCCGGAGGACGAAGGCAGCTATCTTGAAAAATTTCTGCAGCATCATGAGTCTGATCATGAGATTGCGCTGACAAACCTTGGAACGCTGCTCGATGAGCAGATCAATCAGCGGCTGACGCTAAAGCTTCCCTATGTGAGTGTCGAGGACGATGCGATCGTGTGGACGCGGAACGTGGAGATTTCTTTCGCGGAGTGATGCGCGGGGCGTATGCCCCGGGAAAAGATGGAATGCGCCCCGGCGAGAGAAGAAAGCGGGGCGCAGGAGAGGAAAAAAGGTGGAATCTGCCCCGGAGCGAGGGCAAAGCGGGGTGCAGGAAAAGAATATGAATAAGTTGCGCCCCGTGGGACATCCTTATGGTATAGGGCAGAATGCCCGTACATAGTTGGAGGTCTGGTAATGCGTAATAAGAAAAACAGAAAATGGATACTTGTGAGTGGTCTGGCAATTGTTATGATAGCAGGCATGCTTCAAATGAATCATATGAATAAGCAAAACACAACCGACCCGCTCCAGCCCAAGATCGCCGAAAAAATTCTGCGTTTTCACGTGCTGGCAAACAGTGACAGCGAGGAAGACCAAAATGTCAAGAAAAAGGTCAGAGACGCAGTCGGTCAGCTGATGGGACCGAAGCTTGCGGGCAGCAGGAATTTGAAAGAGACGGAAAAAATCGTGCAGCAGTCGATGGATGAGATCGTGGAAGTCGCAACGGAGACACTCGAGGCGAACGGATATGATTACGGCGCGAGCGCACGTCTTGCCAATGTGGAGTTCCCGGTCAAAAGCTACGGGGATTATACATTTCCGGCGGGGGAATATGAGGCGCTGCAGGTAACGCTCGGCGCGGGGCAGGGGCATAACTGGTGGTGTGTGCTCTACCCGAACATGTGCTTTCAGGGCAGTGTGTATGAGGTGGTGGAGGATGACGCGAAGGAAGCTTTGCGCGAAGTGCTGACACCGGAGGAATATGCGGATGTATTTACGCAGGGAAAGTTTGAGATACGGTTCAAATTCCTTGAATATTTCCGATAAAACAGTTATGATATCTGTTGAATTGCAAAGGAGAAGCTATGACCAAAGAAGTATTATTGTCGATCCGGGGCTTGCAGATTGCGCCGGATGATCAAAAAGACACAGTTGAAGTATATACGCCGGGCCAGTATTATTTTCGCAATGGCAAGCATTTTTTCTTATACGAGGAAGTGGAAGAGGGCACAAAGAAAGTGACCAAGAACGTCATCAAGGTGACGGACGATTACATGGAGCTCACGAAAAAAGGCCTTGTCAATGTACATATGGTTTTTGAGCGTGATAAGAAGAATGTCACTTATTACTACACACCGTACGGAAGCCTGCTTGTGGGCATTGATGCGTATAAGGTGGAAGTGGATGAGAAAGACAACGAGATCCAGATCGATGTGGAGTATGCGCTTGAAGTCAACAATGAGCATCTTGCCAACTGCCATATCGGAATCAAGGCGAACCCGCAGGGAGGAGCCGCATTTACGCTGGTGGAAGAGAAATTATAAAGAAAAAATAAATTATTAGCACTCACACTTGACGAGTGCTAATAATGGTGCTATAACATACTTGTAAACAAAAAGAACACCAATTTCAAACACAGGAAGCTGCCCATTGAGACAACAAAGTGATTTGAAGTTGCACAGTATACAAGGAGGAATGACTTATGTTATTAGCAAGAAACAACAACGTATTTGATACATTTTTCGGTGATCCTTGGTTCAATGATCCATGGTTTGATGACAGAGACATTCAGAAGGCACAGAAGAAATTATATGGACACAACGACAAGAAGTTGATGCTCACCGATATAAAGGAAAGCGATAAAGGCTACGAGCTGGAGATGGATCTTCCGGGATTCAAGAAGGAAGAAATCAAAGCTTCCATTGAGAACGGATATCTGATCATCAGCGCCGAGAAAGGCCTTGAGAAAGATACCAGGGATGACGAGGGTAAGAAGTACATCCATCGCGAGCGTTACACCGGAAGCTGCCAGAGAGCCTTCTATGTTGGCGATGAAATTGAACAGGATGATATCAAAGCATCCTTCAAACACGGAATCCTTCGTCTGGACATTCCGAAGAAACAGCCTAAGCCACAGGTTGAAGAGAATAAATTTATTTCCATCGAGGGATAAAATAAGCGAGCGGGCTGCAGATGCAGTCCGCTTGTGCGTTGTATAGAACTACAGGCAGGAATATAGTATCGATCGGCATGGCAACAGTGCTTGCGCAAAAAGCATGCGGATTAAAATGTGAGTTGTGAATTCTGAAAGAAAAAAAGAGAGGCAGGTGAATAATATGGCTGCAAAACGTGATTACTACGAAACGCTCGGCGTCAACAAGAGCGCGGATCAGTTGACCATAAAAAAGGCATATCGTAAACTGGCGAAGAAATATCATCCGGACACGAACGCCGGCGATGCGCACGCGGAGGAAATGTTCAAGGATGTGACGGAAGCCTACAATGTATTGAGCGATGAGAAAAAGCGTAAGCTCTATGATGAATTCGGCTTCGCAGGTTTGCAGGAAGGATTTTCTGCGGAAGCGGCAAGAGAAGCAAAGAATGCCGGTTTCGGCGGATTTGGCGGCTTCGGAGGAGGCAATCCGTTCGGAAGTGGTGGCGGGTATACAAGCGACGGCCCCTACATGCACAGGGAATTTCATTTTGAGAACGGATCGGACGATATGGATGATATTCTCTCGGGCATGTTCGGCGATATGTTCTCGCATGGCGGCTCATCGGCAGGCTGGAGTTCCGCGGGCAGCGGCAGGAACCGCAAGGGTTCGGATGTGATGGCAGATCTTACGGTATCGTTTGAGGAAGCGGTATTTGGCTGCGAGAAAGAGATCATGCTGCGTGACCCGGCAACCGGCAAGACCTCGAACCTGTCGATCCATATTCCGGCAGGCATCGAATCCGGTAAGACTGTCCGTCTCAAGGGACAGGGAAATCCGGGCAGAAACGGCGGTGCAGCAGGCGATGTGCTCCTGAAAGTTATGGTTGCACCGAGCAAAGAGTTTGAGCGCAAGGGACAGAATGTGTACTCGACTGTGCGCGTTCCGTTTACGACTGCGGCATTGGGCGGCAAGGCAAGAGTCCACACCTTATACGGCAATGTGGAATGTTCGATCAAACCGGGAACACAGGCGGGCAGCAAGATCCGTCTGCGCGGAAAAGGCATCGCGAGTGTCAAGAATCCGTCCGTCAAAGGTGACCAGTATGTGACTGTGGAGATCCAGGTTCCGCGCCAGCTCTCGCCGAAGGCAAAGGAGGCACTCGAAGCGTATCAGGCAGTGAGCTAAGCCCTGCTTTTTAAATTTGTGAAGATGCAAATTTGAGATATTGACAATACTGGCACGACCGCGTAATATAATAAATGAAGGGAAACCTTTTGAGAAGCATACTCATATAAATGCATTCATTACCTGAGAAGCAGAACCCGTGATGGAAGGCGGTGACTGTGGAGGTTTCGAGAAAGGTGGCAACTTACCATAATCCATCTTAGCTTCGGCGAAAGAAAGTTGTATTACAAAAGAAAACAAAGCCTTACAGATTTACCTGTGAGGCTTTTGTTGTATGGGAGGTATATGGATCTAATTTACGAGTGCGCAAACAATTTTATGAATCTGGTGAATACAAAATATCACTTTGTATTCGTTCAAAATCGAAAGAGGCATGATATAGTCCTTGATTTTCAACCATCAGACTTTAGGCATGCAACCGGACTTCATCATATCACAGATATCGCTATTGAAAAAAATCCTATAAAATTGATGGATGCAATTTTACATACAATTCCTTCAAAAATTTCCGACAGTAAACTTGAAAAAAGTAAAAAGTATAAAGAGATTTCACCGTATTCCGGTAGTGTCAGGGATAGAATTTCTGATATGCGTTTTCTGGAGCAGTGTCTGGATACAAGTGACTTTATGAGAATATATCAAGCACAACCGTTTGGAAGTCAGATTGGCGCAGATTATTTTATTGAGGCCTATTGTAGTCAGATAAAGCAAAATGTTTATATCTTTATTCGAAAAAGACAGGAATCTGATCATTATGTGATTATATCTTTTTTCAGAAAAAAGACAATATTTTCAGGAATATCAACATACTGGCTTTTGAAGGAAAAGGATTCCGGTTTGGAAATTAAGCAACTATATAAGCGGAAGAACTACAAATAAAAAATTTACTTAGATATAAAATTTTATAATTAAGAAACGGTGACATATATGGTGCATAGAATAGATTTTTGTGGCCACAGTGAAGTTAGTAATGTAAAATGTAATTATAAATTTTTAAATTTTAACCCGTTTTCGTGCTTTGATGCGTCTATATAGTATCAAGAAGGAAAAGGGAGTTGTAGGAAATAATGGAGATTAAGTGGATGCAGCTAGATGAAAATGTAATTAGAAAAGCAATAGAAAAGGATGAATGTGCAATTAATTTAATTTATGAAAATACGTTTAATACAGCCTATTTTGTAGCAAAAACGTATGCGAAAAATCAGAATACTGTTAACGACATTTTGCAGGAATCTTACATAAAAGTTTTCGCAAATCTGAATACTTTAAAAGATAGTTCAAAACTGCAATCATGGATAAATACTATCGTAAGGAATAAAGCACTTGATTTTAATAGAAAGAATCAAGAATGGACATTTTCAGATCTGTCGGAGAATGATGGAGATGAATGGAATATAGCAGATGAAAGAGAATCTTTCATTCCAGATAAGAATGTTGACTATACGGAAACATGCAGGATTATGATGGAGATAGTTAATTCTTTACCGCAGGATCAACGTGTATGCATATATATGAGATTTTATGATGAGTTAACAGTTGCGGAGATTGCGCATGAATTGAAGTGCAATGAAGAAACTGTTAAAAGTCGCATACGTTATGCAAAAAAGAAAATGAAAGAGAAGGTGTTGGATTTAGAAAAGAAAGGAACAAAGTTATATGTTTTTCCATTTATTCCTTGTTTATGCTGGATTCTTCAAGAAGAAGCAGAAGCATGTATCTGTCCAAACCAAATAAAGAATATGGTACAAGCATCTTGTAGAATGGCGGTTGTGGAACCAGATACAAAGGCGACTGTAGTTAAGCACAGCATGACTAATAGTGGTATCATTAAGATAGCTTCAATTAGCATGGCAGTTGTTTTAGTTGCAGGGTCAGTGGGGTATTTTGGAGCATCTGCCGTTATTGACAAGATGATAATCAATCGACAAGCTTTGAATAATATTATGATACCTGAAATTGCCAGTGAAAGTCAGACAGAACCAGATAGTGAAATAGCTGAGGATAGCGAGTCGAGTATTAAATATGAAGCGGTGCCAGATGCTGTTGCATGGAAACGTTATGCGGATGTGCTTTCAAATTTATATTATATGAACAAATTTCCGGATAAGCAGGAAACTGATGAGTGGAATAATATGATCGATATTGATAATTTGGAAAGTGTCGAATATCGTTATAGAATTTTAGATGTGGATAAGGATGGTATGGATGAACTAATGATTTATGCGTCCGGAGGTTATATGGCTGCCGTTCGTGATGTTATTTACAAATATGATAAATCCACTGGAAAAATTGAGAAGATGATTGAGTTTGGTAATGAAGGTGATTTGTATGAAAATGGTTCGATTATAAGTAATAATCATGGACTTCAAACTATTTATTACTATGATAATAAAACAAGAGAATATTGCAATAAAGGATCGTTTTATTTTACTGAGGTTATGGATGACTCAGAAATGGAAAAATACGATTTGAATGGAAATGGACAGATTTGTATAAATGAGAATTCTGAATATTGTGATGATACTGAATATGATGCAATAATAGAAACATATGTGAAAGGCTCTGTTGTAGAGAGCTTCGAAGGAATGCCGGAATTGACATATGATAGTGTAACTGAGACGGCAAAGTCTGCAAGTGACAAGATATTGGCTAAATATAAGGACGTTGCAATGCAAGTGGGGGATTGGGGCATTTTGTTATTGCAACCGTATGATTGGGACTTCATTTCAGAGGAAAAAGTAATAACCAAGAGATTGTTGGAGACGGGGATGAGTTACAAAATGTTAGATGGTGAATTCGGAATAATGGATAATCCTTATGAATATGGAGCAGAATATGAGCTTTATAACCAAGATAAGAAAGTGGCGCAGATAGATTTTGTTGATGGGGGTGGAACGACACTTTATCAACCTCTTGATGGAATTTATATATTTGGGTGTCGACCGGGGGACAAAGAGTCGGATTTAGTACATAATATGGAAAATCTAGGATTATATAGAGTTGGCG
>CAKRKX010000025.1 GCA_934358675.1 uncultured Agathobacter sp.
AGTGAATACTGTGTCTTAGCCATACAAACCGGGAAATTACCCATGCCAAGATCCGTGATTCTCTTTAACTCACGTTCAGTAGCCGCCGTATAAGTAACGCCGTCTGCACCATAGATTTCTTTTGCAACCGTCTCGATCTTCTCCTTAAGTGTCATGTCATCATCGTAGAGAAGTTTAAAGTTACTCTCCTTGGTTTCAAGAGTCTCGAGCACCTTATTTGCCAGAGCGATACCGCCTTCGCCACCTTTTTCCCATACTTCGGAAAGTGCGAATTCGCATCCTCTCTCTTTACAGAACTGCTCGACAAAATCTGTCTCGGCCTTTGTATCGGTAATGAAAGAGTTTAACGTAACAACAACCGGCACACCGTATTTCTGTAAGTTTTCGATATGTTTCTCAAGATTGACAATACCTGTCTTGAGAGCATCAAGGTTCTCTTCGCTGAGCTGATCTTTCGGCACACCACCGTTGTACTTGAGCGCACGGATCGTGGCAACCAGAACAACCGCATCCGGATGAAGTTCCGCTTTGCGACACTTGATGTCAAAGAACTTCTCTGCTCCAAGATCCGCACCGAATCCGGCCTCTGTGATAACATAATCGGCAAGCTTTAACGCTGTCTTTGTTGCGCGGACACTATTACATCCGTGTGCGATATTGGCAAACGGGCCACCATGTACGATCGCAGGTGTATGTTCAAGTGTCTGGATCAGGTTCGGCTTTAACGCATCTTTGAGAAGCGCAGCCATCGATCCGACAGCCTGTAAATCTTCCGCTGTAACAGGCTTACCATCAAATGTATATGCAACAATGATTCTTCCGAGTCTTCTCTTAAGATCATTCATATCGTCAGCAAGACAAAGGATCGCCATAATCTCTGATGCAACCGTGATTACGAAATGATCCTCGCGCACCATTCCGTCCATCTTGTTTCCAAGACCGACAACCACATTACGGAGCACACGGTCATTCATATCCAGACAGCGCTTCCAGACAATCTGTCTCGGATCAATACCAAGCTCATTTCCCTGCTGAATATGGTTATCCAGCAAAGCAGCCAGTAAGTTGTTGGCAGATGTAATTGCATGGAAATCTCCGGTAAAATGCAAGTTTAAATCTTCCATCGGAACAACCTGGGCATATCCGCCGCCGGCAGCTCCGCCCTTAATTCCGAAGCACGGTCCCAAAGAAGGCTCACGAAGAGCGATCAATGCTTTCTTTCCAAGCTTTCCGAATGCCTGTCCGAGTCCTACACTGGTTGTTGTCTTTCCCTCTCCTGCCGGAGTCGGATTAATTGCTGTAACAAGGATCAGTTTTCCATCCGGATTGTTCTTCGACTTTTCGATCAACTCATCGGAAATCTTTGCTTTATACTTTCCGTATAATTCAAGATCATCCTCCGCAATCCCGATAGATGCCGCAACCTCTTTGATTGGAAGCATGGTTGCTTCCTGTGCAATTTGAATATCGCTCTTCATAACTTAATGTCCTCCTTTGTTGTGTTCCTTTTATAATGATTATCACTTTTCTCAATTAGCGTCAAGATAAGCTTCGAATTGTTCTTTGTTCATCAGCACGGTACGTGGCTTGGTTCCCTCCTCCGGTCCGACGATTCCGGCCTCTTCGAGCTGATCCATAATTCTGGCAGCGCGGTTGAATCCTACCTTCAGATAACGCTGCAGCATGCCGATCGATGCCTTCTCCTTATCTACAATGATCTTGGCAGCATCCACAAAGTACGCATCCCTTCCATCATCCGATGTATCGGAATCCGAGATTGACACACTGTTCGATCCGGAAGACTGCAGACTCTCCATCTTCTGCTGTACAGAATCGTTATACTGCGCATCTCCGTTGTGTTCCTTGATATATTCAACGACATCCGACACTTCATCATCCGAGACAAACGCTCCCTGTACACGGATCGGCTTCGGTGCTCCCTGCGGGTTAAAAAGCATATCACCTTTGCCGAGCAGTTTTTCCGCGCCATTCATATCCAGAATCGTTCGTGAATCCACACCGGATGTTACCGCAAACGCAATACGGCTCGGCATATTCGCCTTGATCAGTCCGGTAATGACATTGACGGACGGTCTCTGTGTCGCGATCACAAGATGAATTCCGGCAGCACGTGCCAGCTGTGCCAATCGGCAGATTGCCTCTTCCACATCGTTCGATGCAACCATCATAAGGTCTGCCAGCTCGTCTACAATAATGACGATCTGTGGCATCTTCTGCGGGCGCTCCTGTCCTTCCGGAACCTCAATGGAATCAACCTTTGCATTGTATCCGTTGATCTCACGCACATTCGCCTGTGCAAACTTCTCGTAACGGTCCGTCATCTCCGCAACCGCCCAGTGCAGTGCACCGGAAGCTTTCTTAGGGTCTGTGACAACCGGGATCATCAGATGCGGAATTCCATTGTACACACTTAACTCCACAACCTTCGGATCGATCATCAGAAGTTTGACTTCACTCGGATCCGCCTTATACAAAATACTCATAATGATCGTATTGATACAGACCGATTTACCGGAGCCGGTCGCGCCGGCGATCAGAAGATGCGGCATCTTTGCAATGTCCGTAACCTTCGTCTTTCCGGAGATATCTTTGCCGACCGCAAAACTGATCTTCGACTTGGATTCCTGAAACTCCTTCGATTCGATCAGATCCCGGAATGCAACGGTCACATTCTCCTTGTTCGGAACCTCGATTCCGACCGCCGCTTTACCAGGAATCGGTGCTTCGATACGGATATCGGCGGCGGCAAGATTCAGTTTGATATCATCGGCAAGACCGACAATCTTGCTGACCTTCACGCCCATCTCCGGCTGTATCTCATATCTGGTCACTGCCGGACCGCAGCTGATATTGGTTACCGTCACATTGACACCGAACGTCTTTAACGTCTGTTGCAGCTTATTTGCTGTCTCCCGAAGCTGACTCTCGGTATTGGCGGATTTCTTTCCGGATCCCTTCTTTAACAGATCAACCGGCGGAAAAACATACTGTTTCTCCGGTTGCGTCGTCTGAGGCATCATCTCCTGCACAACACCCGCAATCTCTTTTTGAATTTCTTCTTCCGTCGCCTTTGCTTTGCGCTTCGTATGCTGCGCCACCGGTGGTTCTTCTGCCGGAGGCACTTCTTCTGCGACCGGATTACCCATTGCCGCTTCCTGAGGTTCCGGTGTCTCATGCATAAAATCTCCGGAGATTACCGGTTCCGGCACAGCTGCCGGAGTCTGCGCCGTAATCTCACCCGAGAGGATTGGCTGTACCGATGCTTTTTCCGGTTCAAATACCGGCTGCGCACCGGAAGAAAGACGCACCTTGCTCTCCTGACTCACATCCGGAAGATCCACTTCCGGTCCGGCATATAATTCACCGATCTCGTCCGATGACTCGATCGCACTCTCACTCTTGTCGTCGATCTTTGTATCGATCGATACACCGGATACCTTATGATCCATTCGGCGCTTGCGACGCTCCTCGTTCTTATATTCACGATATTCCCGATATCGTTCATTGCTTTCTTTCGCTGACTCGTAGACTTTCTGTCCGCCTTTTTGCATTCCTTTTAAAGCAGAACGCTCCGTGATCAACACGAGGCAGATGATCAGCACGATAAAATCAATAATATACGATCCGATCACCCCGAACGCTTTCACCATCACGCAAGCAAGCGAGCCTCCGATGATTCCACCGCCGGCACGCTGCGTGGCACTGTATGTATATGCTCTCATCGGTTCATAATATTCCTGTGTGCTTCCCGCAAGGGATAAGAACAGGCAGAAGAAAGCAACAAACACGATTCCGGCCACCAGTTTAATGGAAGCATGAAAGTTTCCTTTGTTAGAAGCTGTAAAAAAGCTTGCGACCAGGATCAGAAGCGGCAATACATAAGCGATCAGTCCAAACACACCAAAAAGAAAGCTGCTGACCGCCTGTCCGACAACGCCTCCGAATCCAAGATTACTGACAAACAGAAGAAGCGACACGGCAACAATGATCCAAAGGATTACCTCCGTGCGAAAAGCTTCCGCTTTCTCCATCTGTTCCATTCGTTGTTTCTTGGTCATGCGTCGATTCGTACTTTTACGAGCGGTCGACCTGTTTGCTGCAGATCGACTTGTAGATTTGTTTCCTGTGTTCGATTTATTTCGATTATGGTTATTCGAAGTTTTACGGTTTCCCGTAGCCATGAAATACACTCCCTTAATTCTCAATAATAAAATTCATTTTATCATATTTTAGGAGAGATGTCATCCCATAGCTTCGAAAATCCGTTCATCATTTACCGGCTTCAATCCGATGATACAATGCGTCAAAGGCATCGGAAATCCCACCGACCGCATCAATGATTCCTTCCTCTACCGCCTCTTTACCGACAAGTATCGTTCCTAAATCCTTGGTCAGCATCTGTGTGTTCATCATCATATCTTCCACGCGCTGCTTGTTCACACTGCAATGCGAAGTGATAAAACCGATGATCCGATCCTGCATCTGCTGAAAGTAATCGTAGGTCTGCCTTGCTCCGATCACTGTTCCGCTCATTCTCACGGGATGGATCACCATCGTTCCGCTTGGCACGATCAGTGAATAATCGGTTGCGACGGCAAGCGGAACTCCGATCGAGTGACTTCCGCCCAACACAAGAGAAACCGTCGGCTTACTCATGGACGCTACCATCTCTGCGATTGCAAGACCGCTCTCCACATCCCCGCCCATTGTATTTAAGATAATAAGAACGCCGTCAACACTATTATCATCTTCGATTGCTGCAAGTTTCGGCAGAACATGCTCATATTTTGTTGTTTTTGCCGTTGAAGGAAGACATTCATGCCCTTCAATCTCCCCAATGATCGATAACAGATAAATAGTTCTGTCTTTTCCGTTTCGACTGGCATGCAGGATCGCCTGTCCGAAATCCCTGATCTGCTCATTCTTTTTTTCTTCCGCATCCATGCGCTCCGCCTCCTGCGTCGCACCTTCCTTCTTTTCCTCTTCCATCGAAACCTCCTTAAATTGAAGTGTGCGCTTGCCGCACACTTTCGCGCGCGAGCGGTATGCTCAGCATAAACTTCTTCTCCGCGAGCTGCGCATCCCTGCGGAGCGTTTTTATTCATAGGAAAGAATTTCCTGTGAATAAAAAATAAGAACGAACACCAAAGTATTCGTTCTTATCATGTGAAAATATTTCGTTTTTATTCTCCGAGGAGATAATTGTACAAGCCCTCATAGCGGAAGCGTGATGCGTTCCATGAGAAATCATTGGCCATACCGCGATCCACGACCTGGTTCCACTGGCGCCTGCGATCATAATAAATATGCTTTGAGTAATTGATTACATGAAGCATCTCATCCGCATTGTAGTTTGAAAATGAGAAACCGTCTCCGATGTTCTCGTACTCATTATACGCCTGTACGGTATCCTTCAATCCACCGGTCTCACGCACGATCGGTACGGTTCCGTAACGGAACGAGATCAACTGTGTCAGTCCGCACGGCTCGAAACGTGACGGCATCAGAAATGCATCTGCAGCCGCATAAAGCTTATGTGCCAGATCATCCGAATAACAGATGTTCGCAGACACACGATCCGGATATTTCCATGCATAATGACGGAACATATTCTCATACTGTGGCTCTCCGGTTCCGATCACAACAAGCTGTGTATAATCGTCAACCAATCCGTCCATCACCGCATTAATAAGGTCAAGTCCCTTCTGATCCGTAAGTCTTGAGATCAGACCGATCATGTATTTTTTCTTGTCAACCGCAAGTCCAAGTTCTTCCTGCAGCTTCTCTTTGTTGATTGCCTTACGCTTACGGAAGTTCTCTGCATTATAGTTTGCATAGATCTTGCCATCCGTATCCGGATTGTAAACATCATAATCAATACCGTTGACAATACCCTGCATATCATAATGGCGGGCAGAAAGAAGACCATTGAGTCCCTCGCCGTAATAATCCGTCTGGATCTCCTGCGCATAACTGTCACTTACCGTTGTAATATAGTCCGCGTAAACAAGTCCGCCTTTTAACATATTGGCATCCTTGTTGAACTCAAGCTTATCCGGTGTAAACAGATCCGCCGCAAATCCGGTCAGTCCCTTCATCGTCTTGACATCCCAGATTCCCTGGAAGCGAAGGTTATGTATCGTCATAATTGATTTAATGCCCCAGAAGAACGAATCTGCCTGAAATTCATTCTTAAGATATACCGGAATCAATCCTGCCTGCCAGTCATGGCAATGGATGATATCCGGTCTGAAGCCGATTACAGGAAGCATGGAAAGAACCGCTTTATCGAAGAAACAGAACTTCTCGATATCGTAGCGCATATCCCCATACGGTACAAAACAGTTGAAATACTCCTGATTATCAATAAAGTAATACGTGATTCCATCCAGTTTATATTGCATGACCCCAACATACTTATTCTGGATGTACGAACCCGCACTCATGTAAAAATGCGTTACATACTCAAACTGATTCCGGTACTGTTCCGGAATACAGCTGTAATTCGGAATAACAACACGAACGTCCCATTCGTTTTTGTCAAACGCTTTCGGAAGTGCGCCGCACACATCGGCAAGACCTCCGGTCTTGATAAACGGAACACACTCTGATGCAGCAAACAAAATTTTCTTCATACCTGCCTCCTATTCTTCCCCTATATCCAATTGTCTTATTCGTCCCAGTTATGGTAAACTTCCTGAACATCGTCATCATCATCGAGCAGATCTAAGATTCTGCCGATATTGATGATGTCCGCCTCGTCGGTAAGTGTAACATATGTCTGTGGAATCATGCTTACCTCTGCGGAAGCCATAACTATTCCCTGCTCCTCAAGCGCCTTATGAACCGCATCGAAATCTGCAGGTGCAGTTGTAATCTCAAAGCTGTCTTCCTCTTCCGCAAAATCCTCAGCTCCGGCATCGAGTGCCATCATCATCAGATCGTCGGCATCCATATCGCAGTCTTCCTTAGCGACAATGATCTGTCCCTTTTCGTCAAACATATAAGATACACAGCCCTGTGTACCGATACTTCCCTGTCCCTTGGTAAACGCGTTACGCACATTGGCTGCGGTACGGTTCTTGTTGTCGGTCAGACACTTAACGATGATTGCGGTACCGCTTGGTCCGTATCCTTCATATGTAGCTGTCTCATAATTGACACTGTTTCCGTCTCCGGCAGCTTTCTTGATTCCACGGTCGATCGTATCGTTCGGCATATTGTTTGCTTTTGCCTTGGCGATCACCTGTGCAAGTTTAAAATTGTTGGCAGGATCCGGTCCGCCCTCTTTTACTGCTACGGCGATCTCTCGTCCGATCATGGTAAAGATCTTACCCTTTGCAGCATCGTTTTTCTCCTTTTTATGCTTGATATTCGCAAATTTGGAATGTCCTGACATAATAAATCCTCTTTTCTAAATTGTATTCTCTGTTGTTAATTTTATCATTCTTTAGCAGTTCGTGCAAGTGGCTGCGTTGTTAGCATTGCAGACATATCCTGTGCCTTTTTCACAAGCACCTCACGGATCATCTTGTCCTCAACCTTAAGCACATGAAATTCATATCCGTACATGCAGATTTTCGCTGTCTCGCCGTCGTTCGGAATCTTCTCAAGAAGTGAAACAAGGAAACCGTTCAGCGTCTCAAATGCATCTTCCTCAACCGGAAGCTTTAACAGTTCGATCACATCCGGCATACTGGCCAGTCCGTTCATCAGATAACTGCCATCCTGATTCATGCGGATCAGCGTTTCTTCCTCATCATGTTCATCCTCAATATTGCCGACGATCTCCTCTAAGATGTCCTCCATTGCGACAACCCCGGAAGTCTGTCCATATTCATCCACCACGATGACCATATGGCTTTTCTTCGCCTGCATCGTCTTAAAAAGCGTATGAATATTGAGAGTCTCCGGCACAAAATCCACATCACGGATCAGATTCGGAATATCCTTGATGGAAGTACGAAAAACTTCGTTTTTCTGTGCAAATGCAAACGCATCTTTAATATGTAGGACACCGATAATGTTATCGATGTCATCCAGATAAACCGGATAGCGGGATTTGCTGTTCTCGATAATAAAAGACACCGCATCGTTGTACGACAGATTTCCGTCGATCGCGATCAGGTTCTTCCGGTGCGTCATAATATCCTTGGCTTCCTTATCGCCAAACTCGAAAATATTATGGATCATCTCTGCTTCGGAAGCGAGAAGCACACCCTGTTCATGTCCTTCATTGACCATCGAGATAATCTCTTCCTCCGTCACATCATCTTCATGTACCGACGGATTTTTTACAAAGTTCATAAATTTCTTAATAAAATTTGTCCGGTTGGGACTCGCGCCCTCATCCATATCAGTCTCTCCTTTTGTTCAATTGGGAATATTTCTCAATGCCCCGACTATAGTAAATCTTCAAAATCATACCATGTGTACCGCTTTACGTCAAGTTATGTAAACAGTTCCAGGCTGATTTCCAAGGCTTTATCGATTTTCACAAGGATCTGATTGTCAAGATGGCACACCTTATCCTTAAGCCTTTTTTTATCGATGGTACGAAGCTGTTCCAACAGAACGACCGAATCCTTCGCAAGATCGTATTTATCACAGTTAAGTTCCACATGTGTCGGCAGCTTTGCCTTGTGCATCTGTGACGTGATCGCCGCACAGATCACCGTCGGACTGTGACGGTTCCCTACATTGTTCTGAATAATAAGAACCGGCCGGACGCCGCCCTGCTCCGAGCCGACGACCGGTCTTAAATCTGCGTAATAGACATCTCCTCTTTGAATCACCATACTTCTTTCACTCCATAAATTGTTATACCTGTAGTATTTCCAATTTTATCGAGTGTATACAACCGATTATCTTTTCGATTGATTTTTGAAGTAGACTCTCGGCACACGAGGGGTGATCAGGCAGGCAAACTCATAATTAAATCGTCCCGATAATTCGCCGAGTTCCTCGAGTGTAATACAGGCATCGTGATCACGACCGAGCAGTGTGACCGTATCGCCCTCCTTCGCCTCCGGAATGTCCGTGACATCGACCATGAACTGATCCATGCAGACTCTTCCGCAGATCGGCGCCTTTTTCCCGTGGATCAAAACATACCCCTTGTTCGAAAGACTTCTCGCATAGCCGTCTCCGTAACCGACCGGAATCGTTGCAATCCTTCTCTTAGAGTCCGTTACATAGATACCGCCATAACTGATCTGTCTTCCTGCCTCAAGTTCCTTGATAAAGACAATATGACTCTTTAAGGACATCACCGGATGAATGTCTATGATATCTTTTCGCACCTCATCCGACGGCCATGCGCCGTACATCGTAATTCCCGCACGTACCAGATTCATGTTGGCATCCGGAATCTCAACGATTCCGGCACTGTTCGAGCAGTGGTGAAGCGGAATCTTGACACCTCTTACCTCGAGCATATCGATCATTTCCTGAAAAAGCGCCATCTGCGCGTAGGCAGGCTCCTTTGACAGTTCATCCGCACGTGCGAAATGAGTAAAGATACCTTCTATATTAATATTCGGCAGAGCCGCAATCTGTGCAATAATATCTGCACTTTCTTCCGTCACCTGAAATCCGATACGACTCATACCGGTATCCACGGCGATGTGAACCGAACACAGCTTCTCTTTGCTGACCGCAACCTCCGACAACGCCTTTGCTGCCGCAAATTCCGAGATTGCAGGGCGAATATCTTCCTCGACGATCGACTCAAACTGATCCGGGAATGTGATACCGAGGATCAGAATCGGCTTTGTTCTTCCATCCGAAAGAAGTTCCTTCGCCTCATCAACCGTTGCCACTGCAAATCCCCACAGATACGGAAGATCTTCCACTTCCCTCGAGATACGCATTGCGCCATGTCCATAGCCGTTCGTCTTAACGACTGCGATCATCTTCGTATCCTCTTTTATATTCTTATGCATTGATTCCATATTATATCGCACAGCATCCAAGTCGATGCCTGCATATACACGATATTTCTCCATAAAATTGCACCTATGCCTTTTCTTTATTTTGTTTCTGTTCCATAAAACACATCCGTCAACGCTTCGATCATATCTGTCGCGATCAAAGCACGCTCTCCGTTTTGCTTTGCGGCGGAATCACCGGCAAGTCCGTGAATGTACACGCCGAGCGGCGCTGCAAGCTCCGCACTCACTCCCTGTGCAAGCAGTGCTCCGATGATACCTGAGAGCACATCGCCGCTTCCCGCGGTTGCCATACCGTTGTTGCCACTCAGATTCAGATATCCGAGTGCATACGGCACTGCGGTAACGGTATGAAAATCCTTCAACACACATACCACATTATAGGTCTGTGCAAAGGTAAATGCCGATTCGATGATCCTTGCCTGTATCAGCGATACCGCATCCCCCGTAAGCCTTGCCATCTCGCCGAGATGAGGTGTTACGATCATATCGGTATGCGGTCGAAGAAGCTGTTCCGGTTCCTTCGCAAGAATATTGAGCGCATCCGCATCAAGCAAAAGCGGCACCGCACAGTTTTTCAAGACAAGTGAAACAAGCTTCTCAGCATTCCTCTCCGTTCCGATTCCCGGTCCGAGCACAACGGCATCCGCCCACTTCAGTTCTTCGATTACCTGCGCATCATCAATTTTCGTGCCGTAGGTCGCAAGGATTGCCTCCGGAATCTGTGTCTGTAGCACAAAACGATTTTCCTCCGCCGTCAGCACCTTGACCAGTCCTGTTCCGCATCGGTAAGCCGAACGTGCACACATAACCGCAGCCCCTGCCATATTCACCGAACCGGCGATCACAAGAAGCTTTCCGTATGTTCCTTTATTGGAGTGAGCGCACCGTTTCGGCAAAAGTCTGGCGACATCCTCCTGCTCAAGCGCTGCCATATGCGGCTTTCGTTCCAACCAGCTCGTCTGCGTGATTCCCATCGGCACAACCGAAACCCGGCCGGACGCTTCATTTCCCGGCCACAGATACTGCCCTGTTTTTCCAAATGAAAAAGTGATCGTATCATCTGCGACAAATGCCACATTCAGTATCGCTCCGTCATCCGCATGTACTCCGGAGCTGATATCCACGGAAACCTTCCATACATCATCCCTCATATTGATCTCGCGGATGACGTCTGCCAATTCTCCCTCGATGTTTCGCGAAAGGCCGATGCCGAACAGCGCATCGATCACAAGATCAAACGCCTCCTTCGGGACTTCTTTCTCGATGCGAATACCGTACGCCTTGCAGATATTCTTCTGTGTCTTATAAGAATCGGTCGTGGAATGTCCTGCCTTTTCTCCGCACAGACATACACACACCTTAATCCCCTGTTGCATCAGAAGCCGTGCGATCGCCAGACCGTCCGCACCGTTATTGCCGCTTCCGCACAGGATCAGCGCACTTTCTGTTTTTCTGTTATATTCTTTTTGTAGTAAGAAAAGCTTCCGGACAAAAGCCATCGCCGCCTGTTCCATCAGCACCAGTTCCGGCACATGAAACACGGAAGATGTATTCTGGTCGAGAAGCTTCATTTCTTTTCCGGATACCAGATATTGCAAGGCAATCCTCCTAACTTTCCTTATCAGAATCGTTCAGTTCAACATCAAACAGATCCAGGACCTCCGGTCCGCAGATATCATGCAGATATGCATACATTTCCCGGTTATTGATATCACGATTCTGTTTCTTGATAATATTCTTCTTGAGATCAATACGCACCTGTTTGATCCATTCATCAATTTCTTTGGATTCCTGCGCATTGATCCTGATCTTCGCATAGAAATACTCCATGCTTAAGATCATCAGTTTCTCATTGACAGCCTTCATCTTCGGCGGCAGTTCTAAAAGTTCCGCTTCCGCCTGCTCAATTCTCTCATTGAGTTCATCGATCATACGCTTATCCTTGTCGCGGACTTTCTCCTTGTCGGACGAATCCCCCTCAGAACCTTCCATGTTCTGAACGATATCATCCATCAACTGATTCTTGACCTTCTTATAATCCTTCAGGTCCGAATTCAGTTTTCCCTGTCTTGCAAGCAGGTTATTCAGTTCCGTCTCCGTGTTTCGAATATCTTCTGTCTTTCCATGGACGGCAAAAAGCCGGTGCCACTTCTGATCCAACACAAGAAGTGGTAATTTTTTGTGTTCCAGAGCTTTACGAAATTCTTCTGTATTCTTCATTTGAACCACCTCGCGACATTGTCAGCCAATTCAAATTCAGCCTGTAATCTTATGAATTCTTTACAATATTATAGGACAGCTGCATCAGTGAATCCGACAAATGGACATTCTCAACCACAACCTGATTGTCACTGAGATCCAGATCCACATGCGCAAAATTCCAGATTGCACGAATTCCGAGACTGACAAGATGTTGTGCCGTCTCATCCGCTTTCTCCTTTGGAAGTGTAAGCGCTGCAATATCCACCTCATGTCCGTTGCAGTATTCATCCAGTTCATCCATCAGATAGATTGGAATACCGCGAACATTCTGTCCCTTCAGTTTCGGATTCACATCAAAAAGCGCCGTAATGATAAATCCGAATTTTTCAAACTTCACATAGTTTGTGATCGCCTGACCTAAATTACCGGCTCCGATCACAATAATGTTGTGTGTCTCATTCAGTCCTAAGATCTTGCCTATTTCATCATATAAAAACTGTACATTATAGCCGTATCCCTGCTGTCCGAATCCACCGAAATTATTCAGATCCTGACGAATCTGGGAGGCTGTTACTCTCATTCTGCGACTAAGATCATTGGAAGAGATCCGTTCCACTCCCTCTTCAAGAAGTTCTCCCAGATAACGATAATATCTTGGCATTCTGCGTATTACAGCCTGCGATATTTCTTTTTCCAAAATCTAACCCTCCAATTCCCGATTAAGTTAAAACAAAAACCCTAAGTCAATTATAGGTTTTTCATGCAAAACTGTCAATGTGTGAAAAATTTAACACACGTGAAAATTTCCTATACTGACTCAGGGTAATCTACGTAAATTAGAGTGCTTTCTCTAAATTGGCACGGATTGCCTTGATAAAGTTCTCGCTGTTTAATACAGTCGGATTTTCAATTGTTGTGATCAAAGCAAGATCCTTGGTCATCGAACCGGACTCGATGGTGTCAAGGCATGCCTTTTCCAGCTTATCCGCAAAGGCGCAAAGCTCCGGAATCTGATCGAGTTCTCCTCTCTTTCTGAGTGCACCGGTCCATGCGAAGATCGTTGCAACCGAGTTCGTTGAGGTCTCCTCACCCTTCAGATGCTTATAGTAATGTCTCTGCACCGTTCCGTGAGCAGCCTCATACTCATAATATCCGTGCGGAGATACCAGTACGGATGTCATCATTGCAAGTGAACCGAATGCGGAACTGATCATATCACTCATAACGTCGCCGTCGTAGTTCTTGCAAGCCCAGATAAATCCGCCTTTTGCTTTCATAACACGGGCAACTGCATCATCGATCAGTGTATAGAAATACTCGATTCCAGCCTTCTCAAATGCATCCTTGTAATCGTTGTCATACACTTCCTGGAAAATATCCTTAAATGTATGGTCATATTTCTTGGAGATCGTATCCTTCGTTGCAAACCACAGATCCTGCTTGGTGTCTAACGCATACTTAAAGCAGCTGTGTGCAAAGCTTGTGATGGAATCGTCCAGGTTATGTTGTCCCTGAAGAACTCCAGGTCCCTTAAATTCATGGATCAATTCTCTTACGATTGTTCCATCCTCGGCGGTAAATACAAGTTCAGCCTTGCCAGGTCCCGGAATCTTCATCTCGCTTGCCTTGTAGACATCGCCATATGCATGTCTTGCGATCGTGATCGGCTTCTCCCAGGTCTTCACATTCGGCTCGATACCTTTGACAACGATTGGAGCACGGAATACAGTTCCGTCCAGGATCGCACGGATCGTTCCGTTCGGGCTCTTCCACATCTCTTTCAGATTGTACTCTGTCATTCTTGCAGCGTTCGGAGTAATGGTCGCACACTTGACAGCAACACCATACTTCTTGGTTGCATTGGCAGAATCGATCGTAACCTGATCATTTGTGCGGTTACGCTCCTCAAGTCCAAGGTCGTAATACTCTGTTTTTAAATCTACAAATGGAAGAAGAAGCTCATCTTTAATCATCTGCCAGAGGATTCTGGTCATCTCATCTCCATCCATCTCGACCAAAGGGGTTGTCATCTTAATCTTGTCCATGTTTGTCTCCTTTTTTTCAAAATTCTATTTTGTTCAGCCTAGTTTTGATTTATTCAGCCCAGCCCCCTGCATTCGCAAAACCGCACAATAAATTGTGCTTTCTCGTAGCTTCGCTACTAATTTTGCTCATATTGGGGACGGTGATTTCATTCGCGGTGCAAGTCTCGGAAAATCAAAGATTTTCCGAGACTGCTCTGGACATTCGCCCAATCAAAGAAGAAATGTCCAGACCTCCTCGTGCAAGCACGATCGGTCTGCCCCTTTCTTCTTTGGCACCGCTCATTGTTTCATCAAATTTTCCCACCCGTACTTATCCATGTTCGCCATGGTGTTACGGATATGCTCTCTTGCATATTTTTCCGCCGCCTCGGCATCTCTGGCTTTCAGCGCCTCAGCAATTCTGCGGTGCTCATCCATGGAAGCCCGCGCACGCGTCTTCTGTTCCAGCGTAATTTTACGGATTCTCTGCAGATAATGGTGGTAATCCCGAAGCACATGCGTCAGTTCCTTGCTTCCGCAGGCCTCATAAACCAGTTCGTGAAACCGATTATCCAGTTCCACAATCTGATCCCAGTTTTCTTTTGAGAAATGAAAATCCGAAAGGAATACATTCTCTTCCAGTTCCTCAATCTGTTCCTTGGTAATATTCTCAGCCGCCCAGCGTGCACATAACCCTTCCAACAGCGCGCGGATCTCATAGATATCCTTGACATCTTTGAGTGTAATTCCTTCTACAAAGGCACCCTTGTTCGGGATAATATGTACAAGGCCTTCCAGTTCCAGCTGGCGGAGTGCCTCGCGCACCGGTGTACGGCTGACACCCAGTTCTTCGCCGATTGCCTTCTCCTTCAGTTCCTCGTTGGCCTGATATTTACCACTTAATATGTCTTCTCGAATTGCGTGAAAAACTCTCGCGCTTAACGAAGAATGATCATCTGACATCATTTATCACACCTTAATATAATATCGAATTTTGCGTTATAATACAATACCAAGCTCTTTACAAACATCAGTAATTGTTACAACAAGTTCCTGATCCGTGATCACCGTCACACGGCCATCGTCATACTGCGCATCGACCCACTCTTTGACATGCTTGACAAGCGGTGAATTCTTATCCACCTTGCGGTCATCCGGCAGATGATAGTAATTGTTGATCCAGTGTGCGATTCCGGCAAGTCCGGATGTATTTGATACCGCAACAAGCGGCGGACGATTTAAGAATTTTCCGGTATCAAAAATATTGTAGATCTCCTCGTTTTTCAGAAGTCCGTCCGCATGGATTCCGGCTCTCGTCACGTTAAAGTTACTTCCGACAAAAGGCGTTCTGCTCGGCTGCTTATAGCCAAGTTCCTTCTCAAAGTACTCGGAAAGTTCCGTGATCACCGTCGTATCCATTCCGTCAAGTGTTCCCTTAAGCTGCGCATACTCAAAGATCATAGCCTCAAGCGGTGTGTTTCCGGTTCTCTCACCGATACCGAACAGAGAACAGTTGACACCACTCGCACCGTACAGCCATGCGGTTGTGGAGTTATTGACCGCCTTGTAAAAATCATTGTGTCCATGCCACTCAATCTGTGAAGAAGGCACGCCGGCATGTGTGGTCAGACCATAGATGATACCCGGTACGCTTCGCGGAATCACGGCACCTGGGAAGTTGACACCGTATCCCATGGTATCACACGCACGAACCTTGATTGGAATCTTATATTCATCCTGTAACTTCATCAGTTCCACACAGAACGGAATAACAAATCCGTAGATATCGGAACGGGTAATGTCTTCCAGATGACATCTCGGACTGATTCCGGTCTCCAGGCAGTCACGGATAACACTTAAATAGAGATTCATAACCTCACGTCTGCTCATCTTCATCTTGTAGAAGATATGATAATCGGAACAGCTTACCAAGATTCCGGTCTCACGAAGTCCGATATCCTTGACAAGCTGGAAATCCTGCTTGCTTGCGCGGATCCATGAGGTAACTTCCGGGAACTTATAGCCTCTCTCAAGACACTTATATACCGCATCACGATCCTTCTTACTGTATAAGAAGAACTCACTCTGGCGGATCTTGCCCTTCGGGCCGCCTAATTTATGTAAATAATCGTAGATGGTGACAATCTGTTCGGTTGTATACGGTGCACGCGACTGCTGTCCGTCACGGAACGTTGTGTCGGTGATCCAGATATCTTCCGGCATATTATGCGGAACAATTCGGTCGTTGAACGCGATCTTCGGGATCTCTTCATATGGAAACAAATTACGAAAGGTATTCGGCTCATCCACATCAACCAACTGATAGAAATGCTCCTCCAGCTGCAGCAGATTCGTCTTGTCATTCATCACTACTTCTCTCATTGGCTTAAACACTCCTTTGTCATGCATGAATAATTGTATACAATTATTATGTTTGCATACATTTTAGCAACTTAGCACGCTAAAGTCAATTTCTTTTTTGTAAAAAATGTTTCTAAAATTTGGAACCTCTTTGTCACTTTTACATACCTTACTATTGTAAATATATTTATTGGAGGTCACTTATGAGTGATTTAGCTGCAACAAACTGTGGATGTTCATCTGACAACGGATGCAATTCAATTATCTGGATTATCCTTCTTCTCTGCTGCTGTGGAGGTAACGGATCTTTCCTCGGCGGAAACAACTGTGGTGGTGGCAATGATTGCTGCTGGATTATCATCCTTCTGTTACTTTGCGGCAACTGCGGCGGTGGATGCGGAAGCATTTGCTAATTCGATTTCAAACGAAATAAGCGCAAATAAAGGAAGCCGGCATACGGCTTCCTTTATTGCGTACTATTAAACCATTCGGATTTTATTTCATAACAATGTTGACAAGTCTGCCTGGGACATAGATTTCTTTTACAATATTGCCTGTCAACTTATCAGCGATCGCCTCTTTTGCCTTGGCGATGACTTCATCCTTCGGATCATCCTTCTGGATGCCTAAGGTAGCCTTCACCTTACCGTTGATCTGTACAGCGATCTCAACTGAAGACTCAACCGTCTTTGCCTCGTCGAATTCCGGCCATGTCTGCTGGTATACTCTTCCCTCGCATCCGATTGCCTGCCACATTTCTTCCGTAATATGCGGAGCAACAGGATTTAACAGAATGATCAGTGTCTTAAGTTCACCCTTTGTGATGGAACCTTTCTTATAATAATCATTCAAAAGAGCCATCATTGCAGCGATCGCGGTATTGTATTTCAGATTCTCGAAATCATTCGATACTTTCTTGATCGTCTGATGCATCTTTGTCTCGAGATCCTTGGAATATCCTTCCTCATCGGTCATGATATCCTGTAACTTCCATACACGGTCAAGGAATCTGCGACACCCCTTTACACCGTCCTCGGACCAGGATGCAGCCAGATCAAACGCACCGATAAACATCTCATAAGTACGAAGTGTATCGGCACCGTACTCGTTTACGATATCGTCCGGATTTACAACGTTTCCTCTGGACTTGGACATCTTCTCGCCGTTCTCACCGAGGATCATACCATGAGAAGTACGCTTCTGGTATGGTTCCGGACACGGAACAACCTTCTCATCATAGAGGAATTTGTGCCAGAATCTGGAGTACAGAAGATGCAGCGTTGTATGCTCCATTCCACCGTTGTACCAGTCAACCGGCATCCAGTATTTTAAAGCTTCCGGACTTGCTAACGCTTCGTCATTGTTCGGATCGGTATAACGCAGGAAATACCATGATGATCCTGCCCACTGCGGCATGGTATCGGTCTCTCTCTTAGCCGGTCCGCCACAGCATGGACAGGTTGTATTTACCCAGTCTGTCATAGCGGCAAGTGGAGACTCGCCGTTATCGGTCGGCATATAGCTTTCCACTTCCGGAAGTAATAACGGAAGCTCGCTCTCATCGATCGGAACATAACCACACTTGTCACAGTGTACGATCGGAATCGGCTCGCCCCAGTAACGCTGACGAGAGAATACCCAGTCTCTTAATTTATAGTTTGTCTTTGCCTCTCCGATGCCTTTTTCCTCTAAGAAGGAGATCATCCTTTCCTTGGCATCCTTCACTTCAAGACCATTTAAGAAATCGGAGTTGATCAGCACACCTGTTGCAACATCGGTAAAAGCAGCCTCGTTGACATCCACTTCCTCACCGTTCTTGGCAACAACCTGGATAATTGGAAGATTGAACTTCTTGGCGAACTCCCAGTCTCTCTCATCGTGTGCAGGAACCGCCATGATCGCACCGGTTCCATAACTCATCAGTACATAGTCGGATACCCAGATCGGTACTTCCTTGTCGTTGACCGGATTGATTGCAGTCAGACCGTCGATTGCGACACCGGTCTTATCCTTTGCAAGCTCGGCACGCTCGAAATCAGACTTTCTGGAAGCCTGCTCACGGTATGCAAGAATCTCATCCCAGTTCTTGATCTGATCCTTATACTTGTCAAGGTATGGGTGCTCCGGTGATACTACCATGTAAGTAACACCGAATAATGTATCACATCTTGTTGTATAAATACGAAGCTTATCCTCGGTATCCTTGATCCGGAAATCCACTTCTGCTCCGGTGGAACGTCCGATCCAGTTCTTCTGTGATACCTTGACACGCTCAATATAATCGACATCATTTAAGCCTTCGATCAGCTTATCCGCATACTCGGTAATCTTGAGCATCCACTCGCTTTTGACCTTGCGGACAACCGGAGCTCCGCAACGCTCACACACACCGTTTACAACTTCCTCGTTGGCAAGACCAACCTTGCAGGAAGTACACCAGTTGATCGGCATCTCTTTTTTATAAGCAAGACCTGCCTTAAATAACTTCAGGAAGATCCACTGTGTCCATTTGTAGTAGTTCGGATCCGTGGTATTGATCTCACGATCCCAGTCAAATGAATATCCAAGAGAATGCAGCTGATCCTTAAAATGCTTTACATTATTTTCAGTAACAATCTTCGGATGGATCTTGTTCTTGATCGCATAGTTCTCTGTAGGGAGACCGAACGCATCCCATCCCATCGGGTAAAGTACGTTGTATCCCTGCATTCTTCTCTTACGCGCAACAATATCAAGAGCTGTGTAAGGTCTCGGATGACCTACGTGAAGTCCCTGTCCTGACGGATACGGGAACTCGACCAAAGCATAATATTTCGGCTTGGTGTAATCATTGGTTGCAGCAAAAGCCTTCTCATCATCCCAAACTTTCTGCCACTTCTTCTCGACCACTTTGTGGTTGTAAACTTCTGACATAATATCCTCCTTCTATCTCAAAGCATTCGTGTATACAAAACATATTTACTAATAAAGTAAAAAAACTTCGTCTCAATTTAAGAGACGAAGTCATAACTCCGTGGTACCACTCTGCTTCGCATTTAAAATAAATACGCACTCATGATCCTGTATCGACGATCAGCCGTCCGGACCTACACAACAACAGTCTTCAATCCGGCTGCTCCAAGGCGAGTTCAGATCATCAGCCTACTGCCTTGCACCCTCCGGCAGCTCTCTGCAAAAAAACCGCAAATCCTACTGTTCCTCTTCTTCGCATTCTCTGTATGAATTGCATTCAATAACAGAATTATTCTATCATAGATCATACTTTTGTCAACTCATTTGAAGAATTTTTCAAGGAAACAGGCAACTCCGTTATGATCATGATCTTCGGTCACACAGTCGGCAGCCGCACGGATCTCTTCCTTTGCATTCGCCATCGCGACCGCTATGCCCGCTTCCGCAAACATGTCAAGATCATTCTCATTGTCGCCAAAAGCGATCACTCTGTTTTGTTCGATTCCCAGTTTCTCGCGGAGCGTTTTTAATGCGTTGCCTTTGTTTACTCCTCTGCGGTTAAACTCAACATTGCCACTGATCGAAGTTGTAACGGCAAGCGAGGTATCCTGCTCCCATCCGGCACGGAATTGCTTTGCGTCGTCGGGGCGTTCAAAATATATATTTATTTTTTCCGCCTCATTCAGTAACGTTGTCTCCTCCACCAGCCTTTCGACACGAATGTGATCCTGCAGCATATAGTCGATAAACTCTTTTTCAAGCCCGCATGCGCGAATCGCGTCCACGTCAGCAGCCTCCATATAGGCTGTTCCGTCACAAAAGACTTCCGCATAACACGGATACACTCCGGCATCCTGTAAAATCTGCACGGTCGTTCCTTTGGGCATCCGCACGCAGAAATCAGCCGTTTTGTCCGTATAATTCCAGATGACTGCGCCGTTTTCCGTGATCGCATAGGTACGGTTCTCAATCACATCCAATGTTTTCGGCAAAAGCGTGATTGCACGACCGCTGGCAGGGACAATAAAATGTCCCTGCCCTGCAAGTTTCTGAAGAATTTCTATGGAACGCTCCGTCACCTCATTTTTGCTGTTCAACAGTGTACCGTCCATATCGATTGCAATCAGATATTTATCCATCGATTTCCACCATAAATGCTTCGTACGGTCTGATGTCCGCTTCCAGCGAAGCCCTCTCATAATTCTGAATCTTAAAGTCAACCGCTTTTCTTCCGGCAAGTTCCGGAGCCTGCATCAGCCGCTCAATCGGCAGGGTATCCTCACTTAAGTTTGCTGCAACAAGCCATGTTGTACTGCCCGTTTTTCTTAAATATGCAAAGATCTGCGTGTCTTCCGGCAGGATCAGCTCGTAGGAAGCATCGGTCAGAAATTCCTCTGTATGGCGAAGCGCGATCAGCTTCTTATAATAATAGAACACCGAATCTTTGTCTTTAAGCGCACGCGCAACATTGATTTCCTTATAACGCGGATTCAGCTTAAACCACGGTGTACCGTCTGTAAATCCGGCATTCTCGCTGTCGTCCCACTGCATCGGCGTGCGCGCATTGTCACGGCTCTTGTTCCATACCGCCTTTTTGAAATCTTCTTCGAAAATCGTACCGGTATTTACCACAAGCTCCTGATATGCATTGCGCACCTCGATATCCTCGTATTCATTCAGATCAAAGGCGACGTTCGTCATGCCGATCTCCTCGCCCTGATAGACATAAGGGGTTCCCTGCATGCCGTGCAGAACCGTTGCGTATGCTTTCGCGCAGAGTTCACGGTACGTTGTGTCATTTCCCCATCTGGAGATGATACGCGGCTGATCATGATTTTCGAAATATAACGCATTCCAGCCGTGTCCGTTTAACTTGTTCTGCCACTCGGACATCACACGTTTCAACTCGCGCAGATCAAACGGCTTTAATGCCCACTTGCGGTTGACCGAACCCGGAATACGATCGATATTCATATGTTCGAACGTAAAGATCATATTCAATTCCTTACGGTCCGGATCGGTAAAAAGCCTTGCGACTTCCGGCGTCGATCCCGGTGCCTCGCCGACCGTCATGCAATCATACTTGGAAAGCACCTTCTCATTCATCTCCTGAATGAACTCATGGAGACGTGGACCGTTGCTATGATATTTGCCGGTATAATACTTTCTGCCATCCTCTTTCGGATAATCCGGGAAATTCTGGTCCTTCGAGATGGATGCGATCACATCCATACGCCAGCCGTCTGCGCCTTTTTCCATCCAGAACTTCATCAGATCATAGACTTCCTCACGGACCTTCGGATTCTCCCAATTGAGATCCGGCTGCTTCTTGCTGTAAAAATGCAGATAGTACTGGTTGCGCTCATCACAGTATTCCCATGCACTGCCGCAGAAGCTTGATCCCCAGTTGTTCGGTTCACTGCCGTCCGCCTTCGGATCTTTCCAGATGTAATAATCACTATATACATTGTCTTTGGATTTACGACTCTCCACAAACCATGCATGCTCATCGGAGGTATGGTTGACAACCAGATCCAGCACAATCCGGATTCCACGACTGTGCGCCTCATCGATCAGACGCCCCATGTCCTCGTTGCTTCCGAACCCGTCATAGATCTTACGGTAATCGCGGATATCGTATCCGTTGTCATCCTGTGGGGAATCGAAGACCGGACTCAGCCAGATCACATCGATTCCCAGTTCCTTTAAGTAATCCAGTTTTTCAATCACGCCCGGCAGATCTCCGAAGCCATCCCCATTGGAATCCTTAAAACTTCGCGGATAAATCTGGTACACGACCGCGTTTTTCCACCACTCTTTCATTGTCTACCTCCTATGCAATACCAAGTACGGAAAGCAGAATGCTTAAAATGATAACACCGATGATCAGCACAGTAACGCTGATATTTTTCTTCTTTAACAGATAGTAGCAAAGAAGTGTCAGACCAAGAGGTACGATTCCGACAAAGATCTGATCCAGCATGTTCTGCAGATTCAGAATCGACTCGCCCTGCAGCTTAAGGTCAAAGGTTGACTGGAATGTTACCATGCTCGCGGTCATTCCGCCGACCATGATCAAACCGATGATACTGGCTGCTTTGGTCAGAATTCCCATGAGACCGCTCTCGTACATCTTCTGAATGTATTCCGAACCAAGTTTGTAACCGAAAAATGTTCCGTAGTACTTTACAAGAATAGAAGGAATATTAAACAAAAGCAGGAATACGATCGGTGCAAGGATATTGCCGTTCATTCCGAGTCCGACTGCGATTCCGGCTGCGATCACACGGAGAACGCCCCAAAAGATCGAATCACCGATTCCGGCAAGCGGTCCCATCAGGGAAGACTTTACCGCGTTGATCGAGTTCTCGTCGAAATCTTCCTGCTCACTGTTCTTCTTCTCCATGGAAGCAACAATTCCCATGATGAAAGTGGAACAGGTAATGGTTGTGTTGAAGTACGACATACTTCTGACGAGTGCCGCCTTCTTTCCTTCCTCGTCGTTTTTATAAAATTTATTGATAAAAGGCATCAGTGCATAGGAGAATCCGGAAGCTCCCTGCTTTGCCGGGCTTACTGCCGCATACAGTGTGAAGGATCTCCAGAACGCTTTGCGCAGCATCTTGCGCTCATCTTTTGGAATAGATTTTACAATATTACTCATGAGAAAAATTCCTCCTCTTCCTGATCTAAATAAAAGCCACCGTCATTACTGTTATTTCCGCCTGACACTGCCACTCTCTGTGCGGCAAGCTGATTCATCCGGTAATCATTGGATGCAACATAGACTGCGATCACAACACCGAGTACCGCAAGCGCGATCAGTGGAAGATTTAAGTACGCAGACATTACGAAACCAAAGAAATAAGCAACACAGATCTTCTTGTCCCAAAGCATCTTCATCAGCATTGCCATACCGACTGCCGGAAGAAGTCCGCCACAGACCGTCAATCCATTCATCACAACATCCGGGATTGCATCAAGAAGCTTGCTGACTGCATTGGAACCGAACATGATCGCAAGGAATGCAAACATCGAATACAGCAGCCACTGTACACCCCAGAGTCCGTAATGCAGTAAGACGATCTGATGCTCCTTTCCTTCTGCCGCGAGACGGTCAAAGGTCTTTGCAAACATACCTACAATGAAAATGTAGATTACGGTTTTGATCTGTAATCCAAGAATTCCGATCGGGAGTGCAAGTGTTAAAGCAACCTCCGAGCCTTTACCGAGCATGATTGCGAATGCGGTTCCCACAGCAGTTGCGATACCCGGCTCGGCTGCCGAGGCGCCTCCGATATTGACAACGCCCATAAATACCGCTTCAAGAGAAGCTCCGATCAAAACACCGGTCTGCAAATCTCCGAGGAAAAGGCCTACCAGAGGACCGATGACGATCGGTCGGTTTAACATCGTAAAACCAATCAATTCCGCACCGCCGACACAAAGGAATACGGCGAGTGCTACCAAAAATGCCTGTAACATAGTTTCATTCTCCTTTCAAAAATCCTTTTATAATTTACTGATCACATCTTTGACCAGTTTCTGTTCATCGTTTGGAACCTGTTGCATACAGAATTTCGGATCAAGTTCTGCAAGTTCTTTTGCCGCCACAACTTCCTCTTTGGTAAGCATAATCGTTGGTGTGATCACCTGCTTTTCAGAGATGTCGATTCCATCAAATCGTCCTGTATTTCCAAGATTTAAAAATTCGATCTCACCGACGCTTTTTCTCACTTTCAGTGCATCTGCAACGGTTCTTGTAAGAACGAGGATTCTCATCTTTGATGCTTTCTCGTAATTCAAAATGCGGATTGCTTCATCCACCGGTTTGATCAATACGCGGATTCCGCTCGGCACTGCCATCTGAAGTGCCATCTTCTGTGTGTTGTCACCAGCTGCGTTATCGTTGGCAACAATGATCCCCTGCACTCGAAGCTGCTTTGTCCATGTCATGGCAACCTGTCCGTGGATCAGACGGTCATCGATACGAAGTGCGGAGATCTTTGCATTTGAATTCTCGTAAGATTCCGGTTCGATCGGTTTCGGAGGCTGCTTTGTCTCTTCCGATCTGTTTTCGTTTTCACTCTCCTGTGCAACAACGCCCACCATCTGAAGTTCTTCCCTGGACTCTTTTACATATTCCTGAAGTTCAGCGTCTGTGATATTCTCATCCGCAAACAAAAGCTGAACGACCAGAGGAAGATTCATGCCCGTGATCAATGAGATCTTATCCGGTTTCACATATCCCATAAGTTTCTGATTGACACTTCCGCCCATCAGATCGGTCACAACGATAATTCGATCATCTTTGTGGCTCTCAAAATACTCCTCAAACTGTTTTTCAACATTATCTTCTGCATGAACATAAGCGTCAATCGTCGTGATCGCATCGGATGCTCCACCGATCATTTCCGCTGTGTAACGAATTCCGGATGCCATCTTTCCATGTGTGGCGATCAAAATCTGTTTCATTGTTCCATGCTCCTTTCCCTTGTTTTATAATTGGTTATGTACATAACTTATATTGAGACGACTATAACATGACTTTTTTATATTGTAAACAGGTTATGAACATAACCCATTTATTTAACAGTAGATCATGTGCTAATTTTGTGCATATTTACCATTGTTCCTGATTTATCCCAAACATTTCGCGTAAAAAAGCGGGAACGATCTTCTTTGAATTCGTTCCCACCTTCTTTTTGCCGTATATCCTTTTTATTCTTTTACCCCTGATTCCTTCCGCATTTACCTGTTTTGCATGATCGCACCTTTCTTCTGTGAGATCATGCGCGCGGATTTTCTCTTGACCAAGGAGATCGGAAGCGGCACATTTTCACTCGCATCCGGCACCGAGCCATCCTCGATTTCCCTCATCAGCACTTCCATCGCTTTCTGCGCTTTTTTCTGTACATCCTGCTTAATGGTTGTCAGTTTCGGAACCGACACATTTGCGTAGCTGATGTCGTCAAATCCGGCGATTCCGATTTCATCCGGGATCAAAATTCCCTGATCACTGTATAAACTGATTGCCTCGAGCGCATAGACATCCGAGAGAAAGAATAACGCTGTGTTCTTCTGCCTGCGCTGCAACAGCCACTGATAACTCTCCTTACGTTTCGCAGCGTTCATTCCAAGCGCAACAAACTGGAGCGTCTGACCTTCTCCCGCATAATCTTTCATCGCTTTCTGCGCCCCCACAAGTCGCTGATGATCCACACCATTATCGCGTCCCGCGCACACTTTAATATGTTCGTATCCGCATGAAAGCAGATAACGCGTCATCTCGTAACCGCCGCTCTCATCATCCAATGCGATATTCACAACATGTCCCGCATCTTCCTCATCCAGTTCCCCGTATGCATCGATCGATACGATCGGTTTCTTGATAAGCTGGTATATTTTCTCACAGTTTCTTCTGCTAAAAGAGATAGCAATGACGCCGTCAATATTCCATCCCATGACCATCTGGAAGATTTCCTCAATGTCCTTCGTGGAATATACCATGAGGTAATATCCTTTCTTTTGTACAATCTCTTCGATGAAACCGATCAATCTTCCGTAAAACGGATCTCCTAAAATCGAATCCTTATAATCTTTGTGATAATTGATGACGACCGCGATCAACTGGGAACTCTCCTGATTCAGCACACGAAGTCCCATTTTCTGTACATACCCCAGCTCCTTTATTAAGCTTTCCACTTTTTGGATCGTTGCAGGCGAAACCTTCTTTGTCTTTCCGTGAATTACATTGGATACGGTCGTCGTACTGACCCCTGCACGTTCCGCAATCTCTTTGATCGTTGTCATTTTCATTGTTCTCCCAACTTTGAACATCCGCTCATTTTATGCACCAATTGTAATCACAATTTTTCGCTTCGTCAATGACTTTTTTCCATACAGAAATAAAGTGTGCGCTCGTCGCACACTTTCGCGCGAAAGCGGTATGCTCAGCATAAACTTCATCTCCGCGAGCTGCGCATCCCCGCGGAGCGTTTTGATTCATAGGAAGGAATTTCCTATGAATCAAAAAAGGCTCCGGCAAATGCCGAAGCCTTAATATGTATCTGATTAGTTGTTGATGAGCTTATCGTTCTCATTATTCCAGCTATACAGCTTACGGATCTCCTCGCCAACCTTCTCTGAAGGATGCTCAGAAGCAAGCTTTCTCATAGCCTTGAAGTGAACCTGACGTCCTGCTGGAGACATATCAAGTAAGAACTCCTTAGCAAATGTACCATCCTGAATGTCAGTAAGGATCTGCTTCATAGCCTTCTTTGTATCCTCTGTTACGATCTTAGGTCCTGTGATATAATCACCGTACTCTGCTGTATTGGAGATAGAGTATCTCATTCCTGCGAATCCTGACTGGTAGATTAAGTCTACGATCAGCTTCATCTCATGGATACACTCAAAGTATGCGTTTCTTGGATCATAACCAGCTTCGCAAAGAGTCTCAAAACCAGCCTGCATAAGAGCACATACACCACCACAAAGAACAGCCTGCTCACCGAAGAGATCAGTCTCTGTCTCTGTACGGAATGTTGTCTCAAGAAGTCCGGCTCTTGCTCCACCGATTCCAAGGCCATATGCAAGTGCAAGATCAAGAGCCTTGCCTGTTGCATCCTGCTCTACAGCTACCAGACAAGGAGTTCCCTTGCCAGCCTGATACTCAGAACGTACTGTATGACCAGGAGCCTTAGGAGCGATCATTGTTACATCGACATCCTTTGGTGGCTTAATGCATCCGAAGTGAATGTTGAATCCATGAGCGAACATTAACATGTTACCTGGCTCAAGGTTTGGCTCGATATCTTTCTTGTACATATCTGCCTGTAACTCATCATTGATAAGAATCATGATGATATCTGCCTTCTTAGCTGCCTCTGCAGCAACATATACTTTAAAGCCCTGCTCCTCGGCTCTCTTCCAGGACTTGCTTCCCTCGTAGAGACCGATAATGACGTCACAGCCTGACTCCTTTAAGTTCAAAGCATGTGCATGTCCCTGGCTACCATAACC
>CAKRKX010000026.1 GCA_934358675.1 uncultured Agathobacter sp.
TCACGACACTCATGATCGTAAAGTAGTACCAAAACGCCTAAAAACATACCATTTATGCAGAAAAAATGATTTCGCTTATCATTATAGAGTGATGAATATAAAAAAATCACCAAAAAATCATCAAAACATTACAACAAGTTGTCCTTATCCATCTCTTATTTATAAACGCAGTGCATAAAACAATACACAGTATATTAAACAAAACATGATACATAAAATATTTGTTTTGGCAAATAGGTACGCGTAAGAATGCAATTGGCAATTATGTACGGAACAGGTATACTATATTATGTTCAATAAAGTAAAAGAAAGAAAAAAGAAGAAAAATACAGAAATTACTTGACCTTCCACTTTGTGGAAGCTGTATAAATAGGGAGTCAGACGAAGGAAAGGGTGTTGCATGTTATGAAGATCAAGCAGGCGGAGGAACTCGCAGGAATCACCAGCAAGAACATACGCTTCTATGAAGAACAGGGCTTGTTGCAGCCGAAACGTTCGGAGAACGGATATCGGAATTATACACAAGAAGATGTTGATTATTTAAAGAAGATTAAATTTCTACGGAAGCTTGGAACGCCGCTTGAAGAAATACACCGACTTTTTCAGGGAAAGAGTTCGATCAGGGAATGCCTTGAAAAAAGAGAGGAGGCTTTGGAAAGGGAACAAAGGAGTGTGGAGAAGATGCGCATGCTGGCACATCGGATGCTTGCGGAGTGCAATTCGATCGACAGAATGGACATGGATTTCTGGCTGGATGAAATGGAAAAATTGGAAAAAGAAGGGACTGATTTTGTGGATTTAAATAAGATTGATATTCACAGAAGGAAAAAACTCGGTGCAATCATGGGGGCGGGTGTGACAATTTTGTTTATGCTTGCTACGATCGCCGGAAATATATGGATATTGACAAAGGATCCAACGTATCCGATCGGAATATTTCTGTTTGTTTTAATTTTGCCGATCGTTGTGCTGGGCGGAGTCCTTGTGGTCGTGGTAAAGCGAATCAAAGAAATAGAAAAAGGAGAAGAAGATGAAGCTGCTAAGTATTAATTATATACCGGGATGTGAGATTGAAGCATTAGGTATGGTAAAGGGAACCGTTGTACAGACCAAAAATATCGGTCGTGATTTTATGGCAGGAATGAAGACTTTGGTCGGAGGCGAAATCGTCGGATATACAGAGATGTTAAATGAGGCGCGCCAGATCGCGGTAAAGCGTATGGTAGACGAAGCAAAAGCGATGGAAGCGGATGCGGTCATCGACGTAAAGTATGGTTCGTCGCAGGTAATGCAGGGTGCGGCGGAGATCATTGCGTACGGAACAGCAGTCAGGATTGTGAAGGAGGAGAAGTAGTGGAAATACAGAATGTATCAAATCTGGCAATTGTCGGTGTTCTTATCAGTATGCTGTTGTCGGTCGGTGTTCCGATCGCGCTTTTGATCGTTGGGAAAAAGAAGTATCATGCAAAAATTTCTTCGTTTTTCATCGGCGCGGGAACCTTTTTGCTGTTTGCCATGGTATTGGAGCAGATCCTACACCTTTTGGTAATCAGGGTTGGCGGATTAAATGAACAAAGTAATCGTTGGCTGTATTACATTTATGCTGCGGCAGCAGCGGCCGTTTTTGAGGAAACAGGAAGGCTGATCGCGATGAAGTTCTGGATGAAAAAGCGACTGGATTTTGCCAATGGGCTCATGTACGGAATCGGTCACGGCGGTTGTGAGGCAATTATGATCGGAGGGCTTGCCAATATCAATAATCTGATTTCCATGCTCATGATCAATAGCGGAGCAATGCAACAGTCGTTGGCGCTGCTTCCGGATGAACTGAAAAATCAGACATTGGAGCAGCTGTCAGCGCTTTGGACGACGCCTGCTTCGTTGTTCTTCGCGAGCGGAATCGAGAGAATTGGCGCGCTCCTTTTACAGATTGGCCTGTCATTGATGATCTATAAAGCAGTGCAGACAAAGAAGTGGGGGATGGCCGCAATCGCGTATGTACTACACTTTGCAGTAGATTTTGTCGCTGTGGCAGGGGCAAATTATTGCTCAGTATGGATCATGGAAGTATTCATATTTGTTGCGGCAATCGGAACATTATTCTTGTCGCTGCAGATAAATAAACAGGAGTAATAATGGTGGAAGAGGATGTATGCCTTTTCCGAAGATCACTGGAAGAAAAGATGCTTTTTGCTGTAATACAATTCCATATGCTGTAAAAAAGATAGCCAAGCAGGTAGCAATCAGGCTATCTTTTTTATATAATTAAGAAGAAAAATCGACAATGGACAGAGTGGAAAGGTAAAAGATGTATTTCGAATACGGTGAAACAGAGATTTCGTATCTCAAGAATAAAGATAAGAAGATGGCGGAGGTAATCGAACATATAGGTTTTGTAAAAAGAGAGGTGGATACCGATTTGTTCTCTTCGGTAATTCATCACATCATCGGACAGCAGATTTCCACAAAGGCGCAGGCAACGATCTGGAAGCGGATGAGTGACAGCCTAGGAACCGTGAATGCAGAAAACATCTTAGCGGCAGATCCGGCACAATTGCAGTCGCTTGGAATGTCATTTCGCAAGGTGGAATACATCCGTGATTTCGCAGAAAAAGTACATAGCGGGGTGTTTGATCTGGATGCAATCTCCGGGATGAATGATCAGGATGCAATCAAAGAATTATCCTCCTTAAAAGGCATTGGGGTGTGGACTGCGGAAATGATCCTTTTATTCTGTCTGCAGCGACCGGATATATTCAGTTTCGACGATCTGGCGATCCAAAGAGGGCTGCGTATGGTGTATCATCATCGGAAAATCGACCGGAAATTATTTGAAAAGTACCGCAGGCGATTCAGCCCTTATTGCAGTGTGGCAAGTCTGTATCTGTGGGCAGTATCCGGTGGGGCAATACCGGAGATGAAAGATTATGCGCCTAAAAATTAAATGAAAAATAAAAGCTGCTGAAAAGGCGGCTTTTTATTTTGCAATTGGAAAGCAAGATTGCTATGATAGAAACAGAATGTGCAATGAGTTGCCTTGTCGGTGGCAACTATAGATGGGGAGAGGTTTCATTAAGAAAGGGAATCGTAATGAAGAAAATATTGGTTACAGGCGGAACGACGTTTGTCAGCAAGTATGCGGCGCAATATTTTGTGAATCAGGGCTATGATGTCAATGTGTTGAATCGAAACTCCAAACCACAGGTTGACGGTGTGACATTGATCGAGGGTGACCGTCACAATCTGGGTGACGCATTAAAGGACATGCATTTTGATGCGGTTGTTGATATTACAGCATATGATGCCTGCGATATCAATGATTTGCTGGACGCGCTCGGTTCGTTTGAGCAATACATTATGGTAAGTTCCGGCGCGGTGTATCCGGATCTGAGGGATGTGTCAATTTCAGAGGAAGCAAGCAAGTCTTTTAATGCGTTTACGGGTTCTTACGGCATGGGGAAAGCGGAGGCAGAGGACGCACTTCTGGAGCGGGTGCCGAATGCCTATATTCTTCGACCGGCGTACTTATATGGTGCGATGAATAATCTGTATCGGGAGGCGTTCGTGTTTGATTGTGCGAAAGCCAATCGGAAATTTTATTTACCGGGAGATGGAAAAATGAAATTACAATTCTTCCATGTGCGTGATCTGTGTAGGCTGATGGATGTGATCGTAAAAGAAAAACCGGCAGATCATATTTTTAATGTGGGTAACGTTGAATTGGTTTCTATCAGAGACTGGGTAACGAAATGTTACGCATGTTTTGGGAAAAATCCTGAATTCGTCAATGTATTCGAAAATATTAAGCCGAGATATTATTTTTGCTTTGACAGCAATGAGTACTATTTGGATGTACAACGTTTGAATAAAATATTTGCTGACACGATACCGTTAGATGAAGGTCTTAAAGAAGCTGCAGAGTGGTATGTGGCACATGAAGATGAAGTAAATAAGAAACCGTATTTTGATTATATTGACTTAAATTTGAAATTATAGAAGCTGTATCGTAAGTTGTTTTTGGGAGGAAAAATGAGAAGAATGAAAAAAGCACTGCTGGTGTGTCTTATTGTACTTGCGGTTGTGTCGACAAGCTTGTTGGTGTATATAGGCAGCGGAAACGGAGCGTGGCTTGTCCAGACTTCGTATTTACAATCAACGGATCAGTTATATATTATGGAAACGGGCATTCTATATAATGAGCGCGTTTTTCAGCCAGGACAGAACTTGAAAATAAAATATGAATTTAATAATGAGGAATATGCCGGATTATTGAATAAATATGATCTTGCCGAGCAGGCGGGAGATGGAAGTGAATTTGAAAAGGCATTGGCTTTGATGGATGAGTATTCCGGCAGACTCTACCACGAATCGTATTATGACAACCACATCGATTTGAATGCGATGGATTTATTGGATTACAGTCTGGATAACCGAAAGAAAGGGATTAATTGCCGTGCAAAGGCGCAGATTTTGAATGAGATGTGTCTTGCATTGGGCATTTATTCGCGAAAGCTATGGATCAATCCGAATTCCGTCTATGATCAGGAGTGTCATGTTGTAAATGAAGTGTGGGATTCGGCTTTAAAGAAGTGGGTCATGCTTGATATAACAAACAATTTTTACTGGGTAGACGGTAACGGGACGCCATTGTCCGTGCTTGAAATCAGAGATCACCTTGCGGATCAGGAATTCTGTACCCCGGTCGCTCCGGACGATGATCTGAAAAATCTGGAGAGTTCCCGAAAACGCAATTACGATAATCTTCTATATATTGCCAAAAATATGGCGTATATGTATTATTGTGTGGAAAATACTGTGGGAGAATCCGATGAATATTTCTTTTTGATTCCAAAAGCATGGGAAGAGGATGGCAATATTACTTGCATTTCACGCGAAGCGATTGAAAAGTCACCGGCTGAATGAGGTTAAATAAATAAGAAAGAGGTGCAGTGTTATGTGTACAGCAGCAACTTACAAAACAAAAGATTTTTATATGGGAAGAACGCTGGATTACGAGTTTTCGTATGGGGAGGAGATTGCCGTAACTCCGCGAAATTATGCGTTTGATTTCCGACATGCCGGAAAACTGGAGTCGCATTATGCGCTGATCGGCATGGCATTTGTTGTGGGTGGATATCCGCTCTATTATGATGCAATCAATGAAAAAGGCCTTGGCATGGCAGGGCTGAATTTTGTCGGCAATGCCGCTTATGAGGAGGCATTACCGGAAGGAGAGACAGATCAGGATCAAGTGGCGCAGTTTGAATTTATTCCATGGATCCTCACGCAATGCGCATCGGTAAAAGAAGCGCGGGAGAAACTTTCCAAAATGCGACTTACGGGAACTCCGTTCAGTGAGCAGCTTCCTTCAGCGCAGCTTCACTGGATGATCGCGGACAAGGATGCCTGTATCGTTGTGGAATCCATGCAGGATGGACTGCATATATATGACAATCCGGTGGGGGTGCTCACCAACAACCCGCCGTTTCCGGGACAGATGTTTGCACTGAACAATTATGCCGGTGTATCGAGAAAACAGCCGGAAAACACATTTGCCGGTGTGTTGCAGCTTGACGCGTACAGCCGTGGAATGGGCGGAATGGGAATTCCGGGCGATCTCTCGAGTCAGTCCCGATTTGTCAAGGTCGCTTTTACGAAGTTAAATTCCATATCCGGGGAGGACGAGAGTGAGAGCGTGAGCCAGTTTTTCCATATTTTAGGATCAGTCGATCAGCAGAGAGGCTGCTGTGAAGTGGCGGACGGAAAATACGAGATCACGATCTATACTTCATGCTGCAATGCGGCCAAAGGAATCTATTATTATACAACCTATGATAATCACCAGATTACGGCGGTGGATATGCATGTGGAAGATCTGGATTCGGATCAGGTAATCCGGTATCCGATCCGGTTAAAAGGCGAGATACGGTGGCAGAATAAGGCGGTGAATGCAAAATGACGAAGAGGCGTAACCGGACGTTTCAGCCGGATCGGGTGCTTTCTTATTTCAAAAAGGAATGGAAAGTTCTTGTGCTTGCGGCATTGAAACGTGTGGCAAAGGAGCGCACGGTGATTTCTATTTCGCACAGGACTTCTGCGGAGTTGGGACGGACGATACAGGTATAAGAATGTAAAAGTATTTTGACGTTACAATTTTCGTGAATGTAATGAAACTAAGTGATCTTTATCAAATAAGTTTAGATGAATTATTAAAAGGAGATCAGAAAATGAAAGAAAAAATGGAAAAAGACATTACTACAGCCAAACGAAACGATCGGGATAAATCGAGACCGGCATTTTGAATATGCCATGGATCATTATTTTGCGGAGAATTGAAATAATTAATTAAATAATTCAACTCTACAGAGCGTAGAAACCGCATAAATTCACCATATTCTACGTTACGTGGGTGTGATTGGAAATTGAATTGAAGGATAATCAAACCAGAAAGGAGGAAACCAAATGGATCAAATAAAAATTGGAAAATTTATAGCTGATGAGCGAAAGAGAAAAGGATATACGCAAAAGCAACTTTCTGAAAAATTAAAAATCAGCGATAAAACAATTTCAAAATGGGAACGAGGAAATGGTTTTCCGGAAGTATCACTGTTGTTGCCATTATGTAATGAATTAGAGATAACAGTGAATGAATTACTGTCTGGTGAAAGAGTATCAGAGGAAGATTATCGAAAGAAAGCGGAGGAAAATATGGTGAATTTAGTTAGAGAAGCTCAGGAGAGTAAGAAAAAAATTATATTATCAATTATGGTTGCAGGTCTTACAATTATTGCTGCAGTTCCATTATTTCTGTTGTCAGGATTGCTTGCAGTGGAAATTTGGACGAGGATTTTGCTTATAGTTATAGGGGTGGTTGTAATATGTGATGGAATTGCGATTGCATGTGTTCTTGACAGAGAGGCAGGAGCATATGAATGTCCTGATTGTAATAATAGATTTGTTCCGGACATGAAGTCTTATATTATGGGACCACACACAATAACAAAGCGTAAATTAGTATGTCCTAATTGTGGCGCACATAAATACTGCAGGAAGGTGCTTACAAAATGAAACTTCGAGAGTATAGAACCTCTGATTGTGAACGGTTGGCAGAACTGTTTTACCAGACCGTTCACAGCGTAAATGCAAAAGATTATACAAAAGAACAGTTGGATGTCTGGGCGACCGGAAAAGTAGATTTGCAGGCGTGGGATCAATCTTTTCGAGCGCACAAAACCATCATTGCTATGGAAAATGATGAAGTTGTCGGATTCGGCGATATGGATGAAAGCGGATATCTGGATCGGCTTTATGTGCATAAGGATCATCAGAATCAGGGGAATGCGATTGCGATTTGTGATGTTCTGGAAGGATTAGTAGGAGAAAAGACAATTACAACACACGCTTCCATCACGGCAAAAACGTTTTTTCTGCATCGGGGATACCATGTTGTGAAGGAACAAGAAGTGATTCGAGGTGGAATTGCCTTGACAAACTATGTGATGGAGAAGTTTAATAATTATTAAACAATCATTTTGATTATTTTTATAGCGAAAAAATTAAAATTGGGAGGCGAGAGAATGTTTTGGGATGTGGCTGCAAAATTTTATGATATTTTTGAAAATATTTATAATGGAAAAGTAAATCGGGAACTTGTAAGACTTGTCGCACAATTGATAGACAAAGATGACAGAGTTTTGGAGTGTGCCTGTGGAACCGGGATGATCAGTAAGGCGATTGCACCGAAATGCAGAGAGTTGATTGCGACGGATTTTTCTGTTGGTATGTTAAAGCAGGCAAAAAAGAATTGTGCAAAATATGACAATGTTAAATTCAGAAAAGCAAATATAATGGAGATAAAATGTAAGAATGAATCATTTGATAAAGTGGTAGCGGGAAATGTGATTCATTTGTTGGATAAACCCGAGCTGGCACTTCAAGAACTCCTTAGAACATGTAAAGAGGGCGGAAAGGTCATTATTCCGACCTATGTGAACAACGAAAATGCCGGGAAACCAAGCTTGTTTGTCCGTTGTTTGGAAAATTTGGGTGCAGATTTTAAAAAGCAATTTGATTATCATTCATATCAGGCATTTTTTGAAGAAATGGGATATAAGGATGTTGAATTTGAAATCGTTGAAGGAAAAATGCCCTGTGCGATTGCAATAATAACAAAGGATTCAGAGAAAAAGAAGAAATAGAAAAGGATGGAGTTGTGATCTATGAAAAAGCTTGATAACTTTACAAATTGTCTGGCGATATTGGCAAATGCTGATTTTAAGATGGCTGAAACAAATGATATATATCGCATAGGAATTATCGGACAATTTAATCTTACTTTTGAACTTGCATGGAAAGCATTACAGGAAATTATGAGAATGCATAGTGTGGCAGAAGTAGCTACCGGATCTCCGCGCGAAATTTTGCAGCTTGCTTATAAATTCGGATTTATCAATGATTCTGAAATATGGCTGCTCATGTTAAAGAAGAGAAATACTTCTGTTCATATCTATAATGAAGATGAAGTGGATGAAATGATAGTGCTGATACGTGACAGTTTTATTCCAGCTTTTACTGCTCTTAAAGATACGCTGGCGAAGAAGTTGGTTGAAGCTGAAAGTGATTGGACGTAAGTTAATAGGAAGCTTGTCTCGGCATGGATGAAGACTATAGATTTTGCTGTTTCTGAACATAACAGTGCGTCTATGGTCTTTTTTATTATGGCTATCGAGAAAAGCAGAAAGGGATTGTGGCAATGAGTAAATTAGAATGGATAAAGAAAATAATGATCATAGTGTTTGGTTCAATTGTTGCGGCATATGGCATCACCCTCGCATTATATGCCGGATTTGGTGGTGCAACTCTCGCAGTCCTGTGGCAGGGAATTTCGATCACTTTTCATATCAGTATAGGTATGGCATCTATGATAGTAGCTATAATTATGATTATATTTGCGTTTTTCTATGACCGATCACAGATACATATTGGCACAATTCTTTATCAGATTGTATATAGTTTATGTGTAGATTTGTTTGCCGAGGTGCATGTGTACAGTACGCATGTGTGGATCAATGCATTTATCATGCTAATGGGAGTAATGCTTTTTGCAATCGGAACAGGAATCTATGCGGCGGCTTCTTTAGGGCGGGGGTCATATGAGGCAGTAACATTTTCACTTGCAGAAAAGAATGGCTGGCAGGTAAAAGCAGTGAGAATGATTTTGGATATTATGATGGTTATTGTTGGAGTTATATTAGGTGGAAAATTTGGAGTGTGTACGATTGTAACAGTCCTCATATCCGGACCAATCATCCAGTTTATCGCATCAAAAACCAAGAAAATATTCAAAATGTAAGATGATAAATCAGTAGTTCACCATACGGTGCCGCTTATTAAAACGGCAGATTTTCATTGTAACAATCACTGTTCTTCTTGGAACGGAAGGAACACCCGATAAGGAACTTGCGTATATGCAGCTTGGCGAAAGTATCGGATCATGGGCGATGATTCTTGCGGGAATTTTTTCGTTATTTGCGATATTTGGAGTCAACAGCTTTATTGTTTTAACAAGAATTATGAGCGGAGTGGTCGTTCTTGTAAGTATCATGCTTGTTCTTAACATACGGCAAATCAAGAAAAAAGGCTGGGTGCAGTCCAATCTGCGGCATTGCCGGATCCGTACCGTTTCAGGTATTGATGGTGATTTCGACGGTTATTTCCGCAGTAGGAGCATTGATTCCATTAAAGTATGGAGGAAGCCTGATAATTATAAACCATCATTTTAATTGTATTTCTATGATGAAAACAATTAAAATGATGGTTTTTTTGTTTACAAATTAAAATTTTTATGATTTAATTAAAAAAGCAGGGAATCATAAAACCGGAAGGTGAGTTTATGAAAGAAAGATTATTTATAACGCCAGAGTATACAACTGCAAAGGAGATTAAGCGGATTCGAAAAGAATTGCATTTGACGCAGAAAGAGTTTGCAGAATTTATCAATTGTTCCAAGCCGACCGTAGAGCGTTGGGAAAGAAGCGAAGAAGTGATTCGTGGACCAATTGTTCCATTTCTAAAAATGTTACAAAAATATCCGGAATATGAGCAGGAAGTGAAGGTGCCGGAAAAAGTATGGCCGCTCAGATTATGGTATATGTATGAGCAGGACGTATGCACCTTGATTGATGTGAATGAACAGGAACGAAAAGTGAAAATAAGGAATTATACAGATAAGGTAATGTTTCGTGCTTTCGGTACGGTAGAAAATCCGGATTATCATGATTATCAGGAGTTTATGAAGTCAAGGTGTTTCCCGGAAAGCAGGGATAAGATGAAGTTGATATTGAAAGATTTGGGACTGCCATTTTATGATCCGCTCATGATCATAGAGAAGACAAAAGGACGAATGGCAGAAGATGATTTTTGGATTCGTATAGAGAGGTAGATGCATGATAGAATTATTCGAGCAGAATATCCGGACAAACGACCGACAGTCTTCAAAAGGAAACCAGCTAAAATGGGAGAATGAAGGAATATGGTATAAAGCAGATTATACAGGTTATGAAGGTCTGGCAGAGTATATGATTTCTCATCTTTTGAAGAAATCAACACTGAATGAAAATGAGTTTGTATGCTATGAGCTTGAAAAAATTCAATATGGTACTGTGATTTATAACGGTGTGAAAAGCGAAAATTTTCTAAATGAAGATTGGCAGATTATTACGTTGGAACGGCTGTTCAAGAATTTTTTCGGAGAAAGTTTATACAAAGCTTTGTATAGAATACCGGAATATGAGGAACGCCTACATTTTTTAGTGCAGCAGGTAGAACGTATGACAGGACTTCAGAATTTTGATGTTTATATGAATAAATTGTTGACAATCGATGCATTTTTCCTGAATGAAGACCGTCACACACACAATATTGCCGTCCTGATGAATGGAAAAGGAGACTATGCATATTGCCCGATTTTTGATAATGGGGCGGGCTTGCTGGCAGATACAACTATGGATTATCCATTGTCAGGTGATGTTTATGCGCTTATGAATCATGTTCAGTCAAAAACGATATGTAGCGAATTTGACGAACAATTAGATATTTCGGAAGCTTTATATAAAGCAAATTTAAAATTTCAATTTACGAAAAAAGATGTGATAGAACTGCTTGAAAAAGCAGAGATATATTCAGAAAAAATCAGAAATCGAGTAGAAACGATTATATTTGCGCAGATGCGAAAATATGCTTACTTATTTTCAGCAGTATAATGTTTACGAATCCGGATTACAGGAGAAGAGGTATTGCAAAAGAGTTATTATCGCGCGTTGTAAATGAAGCAAAAGAGTTTGGCTGTGGAACTGTCCAGATTACGGCATCTGATATGGGGGTTAAGTTATATTCCGATTAAGGGGAATAAAGTGGGGTGGTTCATACACCCAAAGGTTTTTTTCTTTTGGGTGGCGGAATCGAAAAGGCAGAGAGTCATATGAATTGCATTGAGAGAGAATGTATGGAAGAAGCGGGCTATTGTGTTTCGGTAAGAAAGAAAGTGTGCTCGGCGGAAACTTATTGTATTCATGAAAGAAAAGGCTTTTTTACAGGAGCAAAACAGGAGAACTATATGATGAAAATTTTGTACGGAACGACGAATAAGGGAAAGCTTCAGGCGATGCGGACGGCGTTGGAGTCGTTTGATATCGAACTTGTGGGATTAAATGATATGGAGAGCGAACTTCCGCAGATTGAGGAAAGCGGAACAACACCTCTGGAAAATGCAAAGATCAAGGCTTTAGCCTATTATGATTGGTTTAAAATGCCGGTTTTCTCATGTGACAGTGGACTGTATTTTGATGAACTTGAGGAGCAACCGGGAATCTATGTAAGGCGGGTTCGTGGAAAAGAATTGACGGACGATGAAATGATCGAGTATTATGCTTCGCTTGCAAGAGCACATGGAGGCAGGATCACCGGTCAGTATCGCAATGCAATCTTTTTTGTGATGGACAGGGAGCATTGTTATTCGAGTATGGATGAGTCCATCGGAACGGAACGTTTTATTTTGGTTACGAAGCCGCATCCGAAGAGGATAGAGGGATTTCCTCTCGATTCGTTATCCATCGATATTCCGACCGGGAAGTATTATTACGATCTGGACGTGAAAGATGTGAGCACATCGGTGGATGAGGGCGTAAGACGCTTTTTCAAAGAGACAGGTTATTTTTAATTATTTTAGGAGACTGGTAATGAGAATAATTGAGTATGATGATTCTTATCGGGATGATATGATTTTTATGGTTTTGCAGGCAAAAGATGCCTTGGGAAGAAAACCGACCATCAATCCGGATCTTCTCACGATTCAGGAATCGTATCTCAATCGTGGTGATATGTTTTGGTGTGGGATAGATGAAAATGGAAGAGTGATTGGTTGTGTTGGATGTTCAAGGATTCCTGATACAACAGAAGCTTTTTTACATCGATTATATGTGAAACCGTCCTTGAAGCGGATGGGTATCGGCACAACTCTGCTCAATACAGCGGAAAATTGGATGCGTGGTAATGGTATAACCGTTTCTAAAGTGCATTTGGGTGCACCAAAGGAGCAGTGGTTTGAGTCATATAACTTTTATCCGAAGCACGGCTATGCAGAATACGAGCCAAGATATATGTTGAAAAATTTATAACCTTTTACATATTACCTAAAGTGGAAAGAAAGTTTAGAAAATGATGCGCGGTGTTATTTTACAAATAAATGTAGAATAGCACCGCGCGTCATTTTTTATCTACTATAAGGCAAACCCTAATTTTGTTGTTTCTTCAAATTCTTTTGTGCAGTCGAAAGCATCAGTTTAATACGATTCAACTGGTTTACTTCGGAAGCACCCGGATCGTAATCGATCGCTACGATGTTTGCGCCCGGATATTCGTGACGAATCTCCTTGATAACACCTTTTCCGACAATGTGGTTCGGCAGGCAGGCAAACGGCTGGGCGCAGACGATGTTGCTTGCCCCCTGATGGATCAGCTCAAGCATCTCACCGGTTAAGAACCATCCCTCACCGGTCTGGTTACCGATGGATACGATGTGTTCTGCCTGTTTTGCGAGATCATCGATGTATGCGGTCGGCTCGAAATGCTTACTCTTGGCAAGCTCGTCACGGGCATCCTTGCGCAGCCACTCGAAGAAGCGGATCAGCATATTGTTGATGCGCTGTGACTTTTTGGTCGCACCGAGGTAATCGGTCTTGAAATTCTGGTTGTAGCAACAGTACAGAAGGAAGTCGGTCAGATCCGGAACGACAGCCTCTGCGCCCTCGGATTCGAGCAGGCCAACAATATAATTGTTGGCAGCCGGAAGGAATTTTACAAGGATTTCTCCGACCACGCCGACACGCGGCTTCTTCTCATCGGTCATCGGCAGATTGTCAAAGTCACGGATGATCTGACGGCACATCTGCTTGTATTTGCGGTGTGAGAGGATCTTGGTGCTTCCAAGGAACTCGATCACACGCTTTTTCCACTTTTCATGCAATGCATTTGCGGAGCCCGGTACGGATTCGTATGGACGAACGCGGTATAGGCAGCGCATAAAGATATCACCGAACTCAAGCGCATACAGACCATGCTGGATCAGGCTTGGTGTCATCTTAAATCCCGGGTTCTTCTCAAGACCGACCATATTGATGGAAATAACCGGAACATCCGGGTATCCTGCCTTGATGAGGGCACGGCGGATAAATCCGATGTAGTTGGTTGCACGGCATCCGCCACCGGTCTGGGAAATCAAGATGGCGGTCTTGTTCATATCGTAGCTGCCGGATAAGACGGCGCTCATAATCTGTCCGATGACGATCAGGGACGGATAGCAGGCATCATTGTTTACATATTTCAGTCCCACGTCAACGCATTCTCTTGCAGGAATGTCCGGGATTACAAGATTGTAGCCTGCGGCACGGAATGCCGGAAGCAGCAGATCAAAGTGGATCGGAGACATCTGCGGGCAGATGATCGTGTAATTCTTGCGCATCTCCTCTGTGAAGATGACACGCTCGTAGTTGGCAGGCTTGATCGTACGTTTTTCCTGCTTTTTCTCCTTGACGCGGATTGCGGACAGGAGCGAGCGGATACGGATGCGGGCGGCACCGAGGTTGTTGACCTCATCGATCTTCAGACAGGTGTAGATCTTGCCGGAACCGGTTAAGATGTCGTTCACGCAGTCTGTGGTTACGGCGTCAAGTCCGCAGCCGAAAGAGTTCAGCTGGATCAGGTCGAGATCGTCTCTGGTCTTGACATAGTTTGCTGCCGAGTACAGGCGGCTGTGGTACATCCACTGGTCCATAACGATAAGCGGACGCTCAAGGTTGCCAAGGTGCGAGATGGAATCCTCGGTCAGAACACAGATTCCGTAGGAGTTGATCAGCTCCGGAATACCATGATTGATCTCCGGATCCACATGGTAGGGACGGCCGGCGAGCACGATGCCGCGGCAGTGATGCTCCTCCATGTATTTTAAGACTTCCTCGCCCTTCTGCTGCATCTCAAGGCGGGTAACTTCCAGTTCCTTCCATCCTTCCGATACGGCGTCACGCACCTCGGATTCCGGAATGTGGAACTCATCTTTAAAGCAGGCGACAAGCTGCTGGGAGAGCACTTCCTCGTTCGTAAAAGCCATAAACGGATTCAAAAACCGTACCTGACCGCTTGTGATCTCATCGACATTATTCTTGATGTTCTCCGAGTAGGAAGTAACGATCGGGCAGTTGTAGTGGTTGTTTGCATCCGGGAACTCGTTACGCTCGTAAGGGATCGCCGGATAAAAGATAAAATCAACATTCTGGTGAATCAGCCACGCAATATGTCCGTGCGCAAGTTTTGCCGGGTAACATTCGGACTCACTTGGGATGGAGTCGATACCAAGCTCGTAGATCTTACGTGTGGACTGTGGTGAGAGCACAACGGAGAAACCGAGTTTCTTAAAGAAGGTCGCCCAGAACGGATAATTCTCATACATATTTAAAACGCGCGGGATACCGACGGTTCCGCGAGGAGCCTCATTGGCAGCAAGCGGCTCATAGTCGAAAAGGCGCTTGTTCTTGTACTCAAAGAGGTTCGGAATGTTCGCTTTATTCTTTTCCTTTCCGAGTCCGCGTTCACAGCGGTTTCCGGTGATGTACTGACGGTTGTCGGAGAACTTGTTGATCGTAAGCAGACAGTGGTTCGTACATCCCTGGCAGCGGGCAAGTTTGGTCGTGTAAGTCAGCTCGTTGATCTGGTCGATCGTAAGCATCGAGGTCTTGTAGCCTGCCTCGTGGCGCTCACGTGCGATCAGGGCAGCACCAAACGCACCCATGATTCCGGCGATATCCGGACGGGTAGCATGTACGCCGGCGATCTTCTCGAAGCTTCGAAGTACAGCGTCGTTGTAGAAGGTTCCGCCCTGTACAACGATGTTCTCGCCGAGATCTTTGGCGTCGGACAGCTTGATTACCTTAAACAACGCGTTTTTGATAACGGAATAAGCAAGTCCGGCAGAGATGTCGGCAACGGATGCGCCTTCCTTCTGCGCCTGCTTAACCTTGGAATTCATAAATACGGTACAGCGGGTACCGAGGTCAATCGGGTTCTGTGCAAAAAGCGCTTCCTTCGCGAAATCCTGGACACTGAAGTTTAATGACTTCGCAAATGTTTCGATAAAGGAACCGCATCCGGAAGAACAGGCCTCGTTTAACTGTACGGAGTCAACGGTCTGGTTCTTGATCTTGATGCATTTCATATCCTGACCACCGATGTCTAAGATACAGTCAACCTTCGGATCAAAGAATGCAGCAGCATAGTAGTGTGCAACCGTCTCGACCTCACCGTCATCGAGCATCAGCGCGGCCTTCAGGAGTGCCTCACCGTATCCGGTTGAGCAGGAATGCACAATGTGGGCCTTTTCCGGAAGGAGAGAGTAGATCTCCTGAATGGAACCGATTGCGGTAGCCAGAGGGCTTCCGTTGTTGTTGCTGTAGAACGAGTAGAGCAGATCGCCATCCTCGCTGACTAGAGCAATCTTGGTCGTGGTGGAACCGGCGTCGATTCCTAAGTAGCAGTTGCCTTCGTAGGAGGCAAGATCTGCGGTATGTACATGGTTGTTCCCGTGGCGTCTGGTAAACTCGTCGTAGTCGGCCTGATCGGCAAAAAGCGGCTCCATACGGGCAACCTCAAATTCCATCTTGATGCCGGAAGAAAGGCGTGTGATAAGGGAAGAGAGCGTTGTCTGATTCTCTTCTTTATAGTTAAGTGCAGAGCCGATGGCTGCAAACAAGTGCGAATTTTCCGGAGTGATCGCATGCTCGTCATCCAGATTCAGTGTGCGGATGAACGCTGCCTTAAGCTCTGATAAAAAGTGCAGCGGACCGCCGAGAAATGCAACGTGACCGCGGATCGGTTTACCGCAGGCAAGACCGCTGATCGTCTGGTTTACAACTGCCTGAAAAATCGAAGCGGACAGATCCTCGCGGGTTGCACCTTCGTTGATCAGCGGCTGGATATCGGTTTTGGCAAATACGCCGCATCGCGCGGCAATCGGATAGATCGCCTTATAATTTTTGGCAAATTCATTTAAGCCGGAAGCGTCTGTCTGGATAAGGGAAGCCATCTGGTCGATGAAAGAACCGGTACCGCCGGCACAGATACCGTTCATACGCTGCTCTACGTTACCACCCTCAAAGTAGATGATCTTGGCATCTTCGCCGCCGAGCTCGATCGCAACGTCGGTCTGTGGTGCATAGTGTTCCAAAGCAGTGGATACCGAGATTACCTCCTGTACAAAAGGCACACCGAGATGCTTGGCGAGTGTCAGTCCTCCCGATCCTGTGATCATCGGGGAAACAGATAATTCTCCAAGTTGGTCATAAGCTTTCTTGATCAAAGATGCCAGTGTTTCCTGAATGTTGGCATAATGTCTTTCATAATCGGAAAACAGGAGAGTATCCTGCGCATCGAGAACCGCAATCTTAACCGTTGTAGAACCGATGTCAATTCCGAGTTTATGTAGTGCTTTGTTTTCCATGATAAGTAACCTCCGCTTGCTTCTATATATAAATAAGTAGAAAAACAATCTTTTCGTAAACAATCAACATTATACGACAAGGGGGTGTAAAAAACAATGAACTTTTTCTAAAATATTTACAAGTAAGAAAGCCTGCAAATTGGGCAAAATGCGTGTTCTATTAAAAATTTATGAACATTGGGCGCGCGCGTTGACAATGAAGCGGACAAAAAAGTATAATGGAAGCGTTAAAATCTGATAAGACTTAGGAGATATGAACTATGAACTCGATGGATAAATTGGAGCGTAAGTGGGGACGCTATGCAGTCCCAAATTTAAGCCGTTATTTTGTGGGTGCGGTTCTTTTGGGACTTTTGATGGAGCTGGTGACACCGAATGCACTCAACTGGATCAATTTCTCGGTAGACGGAATTTTGCACGGACAGATTTGGAGACTGGTCAGCTGGATCTTCATGCCGTCAACAACGCTTGATTTCTTTGGACTGTTGTTCCTTCTGTGCGTGCTCATGTGGGGAAGTTCGTTGGAATCGTTTCTCGGTACATTCCGCATGAATGTGTTCTTATGGGGTGGCGTGATCTTAAGTGATATCGGAGGAATCCTGATCTATGTGCTTACAAAATTTACACTGGGAACCGGTGCTTCCATCTATCTGTCAAGCTATTATCTTTTGATGACCATGCTTCTTGCGCTGGCCATGTGTATGCCGGAGGGAGAAGTGCGGTTGTATTTCGTGCTTCCGATCAAGATGAAATGGATGCTTGTTTTTGAACTTCTTTATCTTGGTTATATTGTATTCCAGACGTTTGCGAATACGCTCAGCGTATATTCCGGAGTGATCGGTTTGGTGATCGGACTGATCGGTTCGGCACAGATCATCCTTGCGGTTGCCAATATGTTCCTGTTTTTCCGGGCTTCAAAGACGCGTATTTCGCACAAGCAAAGAAAGCGTCAGAAAGAGTTCCGTGCGCAGTTTTCACAGCCGCGTCCGGGATCCGGAATCTCACAGCACAAATGTGCGATCTGCGGAAGAACAGAGATCACCAATCCGGAGCTGCAGTTCAGGTACTGCAGTAAGTGTACCGGAAATAAAGAGTATTGCCAGGATCATCTGTTTACACATACTCACATGTAGGAGAAACGCAATGAAGAAAGTGATAAGTGTACTTCTGGTTGTCGCAATGCTTGCCGGCATGCTATTGGTCGGAGGAACAAGCAGAGGTACCGTTAAGCATATAATAGATGAACCGGAGCAGACGACTCCGGGGGATTCAAAAGAGACGGATTCCGATGATGCATCTGCTGATAATGTGGATGAAGATACGGACGATGAGCCGACGAATGCGGATTCGACAGATGATGACGAGGCATCGTTGAAAATCGGGGTGATTCTGATCGGGGATGAGACGGAAGGTTATTCAAGATCGCATATTGAGGGAATTACGCATGCGGCACTCTTGATCGGAATTACACAGGATGAGATCGAGTGGAAGGAACGCATTGCGGATTCGGACAGCTGCTGTGATGCGATCAGCGAACTGCTGGATGACGGATGCAATCTTCTGATCGCCAATGCAGCAATCTATCAGGATGCGATGACGGATGCGGCAAACGACAATCCCGATGCTAAGTTTGTTGTGATCGGCGGAAACAATGCCGCTTTGGCGGAACTGGACAATTATTACAATGCCTACACGAATATCGATGAAGCGTATTATCTGTCCGGCGTTGCGGCGGGAATGAAGTTAAAGCAGCTTGACCGCAAAGGCAGGATCGATGCGCACGGATATGATGTGGCGGGAAAAATCCGGGTTGGTTATATCGCAAGGTTTCAAGATGCAGAGACGATCTCTGCTTATACGGCATTCTATCTCGGAATGAAGTCGGTTACGGACAATGTTGTGCTGGAAGTACAGTATACGAATAAGTGGATGGACAATGATACAGAGGCGACGGCTGCGGATGCGCTGATCCGATCCGGCTGTCCGCTGATCGTGCAGAATACGAATGCGACAGGAGCTGCGGAAACGGTGGAGAGCGCATGGGACAGTGGCAGACATGTTTATTATGTCGGTTGCGAGGAGGCTGCTATGCAGATTGCACCGAATGCGGCATTGATAAGCGTGTATAGTGACTGGTCGGTCTATTATACAAAACTTTTGGCTGCAATCGGGGACGGGCAGAATTTCAAACAGGACTGGTCCGGCGGATTAAAAGCCGGGGCGGTGGCACTGACTGCACCCGGAACGCATGCGGCACCGAAGACTGCGGAAAAACTTGCACGAGTTTCTAAAAGGATAAGATCCGGAAAGCTGCATGTGTTTGATACATCGGCTTTTACGGTCGGAGGACGGACCATCGGGGCAGAGGATGCCATGATCGATCTGTCTCTTACGGATGCGGAGGATGAGGCGTCTGAGGAGGATGTTGTAAAATCGGCACTGGTATCCTATGACGGCGGAGTTTACTTTGCGGAATCTGTGCTGCGCTCGGCTCCGTATTTTACGCTGCATGTGGATGGAATCCGCGAATTGAATGCAAACGAGGAACCGTAAAGAAGTGCGTCAACACTTCATTGACAAAAATAGGGATTGTCCCTATAATAAAAACATCGCAGAGAACGGGGGATGGCCACAAGCTCAGCCCCCGTTCTCGCTACATGGGCACTGTGTCAGAGTGCCGGACCGAATAACCCTGGAGGAGTACGAACATGGAAAATGAAGCTGTTTCCAAGAATTTTATTGAACAGATTATCGAGAAAGATTTAGGTGAGGGCAAGTGTGAGTCGATCATGACAAGATTCCCACCGGAGCCGAACGGATATCTTCATATCGGACATGCAAAGTCCATTCTTTTGAACTACGGATTAGCCAAGAAATACGGCGGAAAGTTTAATCTTCGTTTTGACGACACGAACCCGACAAAGGAAAAATTGGAGTTTGTCGAGTCCATCAAGGCGGACGTGAAGTGGCTCGGTGCAGACTGGGAAGACCGTCTGTATTTTGCATCGAACTATTTTGATCAGATGTATGAAGCGGCAGTTACATTGATTAAAAAAGGCAAGGCATATGTCTCCGATCTGAATGCTGACCAGATCCGTGAGTACCGCGGAACCCTGACAGAGCCTGGTAAGGAAGATCCATATGCATCCAGAAGCGTGGATGAGAACCTGGCGCTTTTTGAGGGAATGAAGAACGGCGAGTGTGAGGACGGAAGCAGAGTACTCCGTGCGCGTATCGATATGGCTTCTTCCAACATCAATATGAGAGACCCAATCATTTACCGTGTGGCACATATGACACACCACAATACCGGCGATAAGTGGTGCATTTACCCGATGTACGATTTTGCACATCCGATCGAGGATGCGATCGAGGGTGTGACTCACTCTATCTGTACACTTGAGTTCGAGGATCACAGACCGCTTTATGACTGGGTTGTGACCGAGCTTGGTTACAAGAAGAGTGCAGACGGTACACCGAAGCAGATCGAGTTTGCAAAGCTGTATCTGACCAACGTTGTTACCGGTAAGCGTTATATCAAGAAGCTGGTTGAGGAGAAGATCGTTGACGGATGGGATGATCCGCGTCTGGTATCGATCGCTGCGCTCCGCCGCAGAGGTTATACACCGGAGTCCATCCAGAAATTTGTTGAGCTGTGCGGAATTTCCAAGGCGAACAGCTCGGTTGACTATGCAATGTTAGAGTACTGCATCCGCGAGGATCTCAAGATGAAGCGCCCGAGAATGATGGCAGTGCTTGATCCGGTCAAGGTTGTCATCGACAATTATCCGGAGGGACAGGTTGAGTATCTTCCGGTGGACAACAATCTGGAGAATCCGGAGCTTGGAAGAAGAGAAGTTCCGTTTACAAGAGAGTTATACATTGAGCGTGAGGACTTCATGGAGGAGCCGCCGAAGAAATACTTCCGTATGTTCCCGGGCAATGAGGTTCGCCTGATGAACGCTTATTTTGTAAAATGCGTCGGTTTTGAGAAGGACGAAGACGGTAAGATCACAGAGATCCACTGTACTTACGATCCGGAGTCCAAGGGAGGCAACAGCCCGGACGGACGTAAGGTCAAGGGAACGATCCACTGGGTATCCGCAGAGTACGGCAAGAAAGCAACCGTTCGTCTGTATGAGAATATCGTGAACGAAGAACTCGGTGTATACAATGAAGATGGCAGTCTGAATCTGAATCCAAACTCACTTACCGTGTTAAATGACTGTATCGTTGAGCCTGCTTTGATGGAGGCGAAAGAGTATGAGAGCTTCCAGTTTGTACGTCAGGGATTCTTCTGTGCAGACTGCAAGGATTCCAAGCCGGGCGCACCGGTATTTAACCGTATTGTTTCGCTGAAGAGCTCATTCAAACTTCCGGCGAATCCACAGTAGAATTAAGGGGTAGACATGAATTTATTAGAGGGATTGGAAAAATTCGGATTGGACCATATGGACACCGAGCACATCTTTGAAGATGAGAAGAAGGAAGAAGTGGCGCCGGAGAAACCTGTCGTCAGGGAAGAGGTTCATTCCGAGAAGGAATTCCTGGTGGAGAAATCGATTCGATGCCCTATCTGTGATCTGGTATTTAAGACGAAGATGGTCAAGACCGGCCGCGTGAAGCGCCTTGAGCCTGACTTTGATCTTCGTCCACGATTCCAGTACATTGACACCAACAAATACGATGTGTCGTCGTGCCCGAAATGCGGCTATACGGCGATGAACCGTTACTTTTCACATTTGTCGTCCGGTCAGATCAAGATGATCGATGAGGGCGTAAGACGTAAGTTCAAGCAGACCAATCTGGTGGAGCCGGAGGAATATACATATGAGGAGGCAATCGAGCGTTACAAGCTTGCTTTATACAACACGCTTGTGAAAAAAGGCAAAGCGAGTGAGAAAGCGTTCGAATGTCTGAAGATTTCGTGGCTGTATCGCGGCAAAGTCGAGGAACTTATGGCTTCTTCCGATAGGGAAGCAAAGTCGATCGAGGCGGCACAGAAAGAAGAATTGCTTTACTATACACAGGCGTATGACGGTTTCCTGAAAGCGATCGCTTCCGAGAACTTCCCAATGTGCGGAATGGAGGAGAGCACGATCAATCTGCTTGTGGCGAGTATGGCGTTCAAATTAAACAAATATGATATTGCATCGCGTTTTGTTTCGCTGGTGTTGACCTCCCATGCGGCGGGACGTTCGGCGAAGGAGCGCGCGATGGATCTGAAAGAAGAGATTATCAAAAAGCTGCATAACGCATAGATCAGGAGGCAGTATGGCTGGCAAATTTTATGCAGTCCGTAAGGGAAAAGTCCCGGGAATCTATAATTCCTGGGATGCCTGCAAGCGGATGGTGGATGGCTATCCGGGAGCAGTCTATAAGAGTTTTAAGAACCGTCAGGAGGCGGAAGACTTCGTGGCAGGAGGCAGCAGCACCGCAGCAAAGACAGCGGATGCGACAGAACTTCCGGTCACGGACTATGCGTTCGTGGACGGTTCTTTTAATATCGCAACATCGGTCTATGGATTTGGTGGATTTCTTGTTGCAAACGGAGAGCGTTATGTTCTTCAGGGCTCGGGAGAGGAAGCGGATATGGCATCCATGCGCAATGTCGCGGGGGAGATCCTCGGCAGTATGGCGGCGATGAAGAAAGCGCTGGAACTGGGCTTGAGAGAGATTACGATTTACTACGATTATCTCGGTATCGAGATGTGGGCAACCGGAGGATGGAAGCGTAATAAGAGCGGTACGATCGCATATTACGAGTATGTACAGTCGATCAGAGACCGGTTGACGATTCATTTTGTGAAAGTCAAAGGACATTCCGGAGTGGAGGGAAATGAAGAGGCGGATCGCCTTGCCAAAGAGGCGGTCGGCATAAATGAACCAATGAAGGGATAGGTGACAAAGTGAGTGTATTTAACGTAGAACTGAAAAAAGTCGTTGATGACAGCTATGAGATCAAGATCGGATACAATCTGATGGATCAGCTCGTGGAAGATTTAGAGACCGGACTTCTCGGAAAAATAAAGAAGCTTGCGGTCATCACGGACACCAATGTGCGTGATCCGTATGCAAAACCGATCTGTGAGAAGCTGATCGCCGCGGGATATAAAGTGGATCTGTTTGTATTTCCTGCAGGAGAAAAAAGCAAGACGAGACAGACGAAAGAGCGCATCGAGGATGCGATGCTGGAAAAAGGCTATCGCAGAGACTGTGCGATCATCGCTGTGGGTGGCGGTGTTGTGACGGATCTGGCAGGATTTGTCGCCGGAACGTATGGACGCGGTGTGCCGTTTATCAATTATGCAACAACACTTCTTGCGGCAGCGGATGCATCGGTCGGCGGTAAGACGGCAGTCGACACACCGCTTGCAACGAATCTGATCGGTCTGTTTAATCAGCCGCAGAAGGTATACATTGATATCGAGGCGTGGAAGACACTTCCGGAGCGCCAGATGGCGAGCGGAATGTCGGAGACGATCAAGCATGCATGTCTTGCAAGCTATGACATGTTTGAGTTTATCGAGGAGAATCTGGACGATATCTTAAGTTTTAAGAAGTTCGCGTGTGAATACATCGCAGAGAACAATTGCAAGATTAAATACAATGTGGTCATGAAGGATGATCGTGAGAGTGGTCTGCGCGAGATCTTAAATCTCGGACATACCGTAGGACGCGCGATCGAGACAGTCAGCGGCTATCAGCTTTTGCACGGTGAGGCGCTTGCCATCGGTATGGCGGCAGAGGTTATGCTTTCCGCAAGACTCGGATATATGTCGGATGAGGAGGCGGAGCGCGTGATCGCGCTGTATGACCGCGTGGGACTTCCGACACGAATCCCGGATTACATTGACCGTGAGGCATTGGTAAAGAAGCTTTACACCGACAAGAAGGTGCGTGACGGTAAGCTTCGTTTCGTCTTGCAGAAAGGCATCGGTGATGTGGTTGAGTTCGCACCGGGCGTGTTTGCAAAACCGATCGAGGAGAGCCTTGCACGGGAAATTATCATGGAACTGTAGCCGGATCAAATGATAACAATAGGCTGTGTGAATTCGTTCCGAGGCGTCTGACCGGTTCGGATCGCGAGGACACTGCGGTACAGATCAGCGGTTGCGATATCGCGGGCGAGCAACCGATTGGCTTTTTCGGAAAGTATGGAGGAGGCATCTGCCATCTTGGTAACAAGGGGGAGAGATGCTTCCTTTTTGATTGCGGATAAAAGTTCTGTTGCATCGCGCCGGAAACCGAGTACACGAAGAAAAGCGTTATCCGGTGTGTAAACGGAATAATCATCCTGCCTGATATTGAGCAGAATGTGCAGGAGTACGCGGCACACACGAGTGTAAGTGACTTCACGTGTTTTCAGGAGCGTTGCAAACCCGGTAAACGAAGTGAACTGATCCAGCTGATTTGCAATCTTATTGGACAGTTCTGTGCTACAATCCGCAAACTGCGTGTAACCGACATTGCGGTACGTCCACAGGCGGGCATAGAGCACCGCAGATAAATCATCGGTATCCATAAGGCTGTTGCAGGAAGCGCTTTTTACCAATTGTTCGTATACGAAGGCAGGAACCTGTGTCTGGAGCGTGGAATCCTCGGTCAAGGAAGAATCTGCCGCGGACGCCTCTCCCAGAAGGAGACGGCGGATTGCGGTGGCGGATGAGTATTGCGCATGGACGGTTTCATCGTGATAGCCGCCGCCGATGCGCTGTATGCCATATCCCTGGATTTTTCTTGTGTGCGCAGTATTCCATCTGGCAATCGCTTTCTCATACTCGAGTGCAAGAATGTTGTTCGGAGTACTTAAGAAATTAAGGACTGTTGCTTCGCCAACACCGGTAAGACATTCGCTGAGCGCGCGAGCGCGTGCGGCAGGATGGGTAACCCCCTGTTTTTGGAGTGCGATCACTTTACGATTGTAGGTCGCTGTCTCTGTGCAGTCGTTTTTGGAGTGGCTTGGGAAGGAATCGATCACGATTGACGTATCGGCAGTCGATCCGGCTTCCACAAGGAGGTGAACGATCCGCTGCATCAGCGCAGAATCCGGCTGCTCTGCTCCGTAACAGATCATATCGACAACGCCTGTGGATGCAAGAAGATTCACCCCGGCGGACGCAAAGCGCTCCGCGGATGCAGTGGACCAGAGACTCGGAAGTTCGAGAACGAGGTCGGCACCGCAGCTTAGCGCCATCTGTGCGCGCGTATATTTATCGGTGATTGCAGGCACACCGCGCTCTAAGAAATCGCCGCTCATGATCACGATGACATGATCGGCGTCTGTTTTTTTGCGGATCTGTTCGATCTGATATTGGTGTCCGTTGTGGAACGGATTGTATTCTGCAATGATGCCTGCGACTTTCATATGATGCTCCTTTTGCATTAAGATTAGTACATATGATACCACAGATTTTACGCCTTTTCCACTTGTAGGAATCGGTAAATGTGTTTATAATAGGAATAGACTGTTGTGTAAAAACACAAATTAAATTAACAAGGGAGAATGCAAATGAACGTATTAGTTATCAATTGTGGAAGCTCTTCCCTTAAGTACCAGCTGATTAACTCTGATTCAGAGGAAGTACTTGCCAAGGGCTTATGTGAGAGAATCGGTATTGATGGAAGACTCGTATACCAGAAGGAAGGTATGGACAAGGAGATTACCGAAGCTCCGATGCCAACCCATAAAGAAGCCATTCAGATGGTTCTCGATGCACTGCATAATCCAAAGAGTGGTGCTGTCAAAGACTTGAGTGAAATCGATGCAGTCGGACATCGTGTCGTACACGGTGGCGAGAAATTTGCTGCATCTGTTGTATTAAACGAAGAAGTGCTTGCCAAGGTAGAGGAGTGTAATGATCTTGCACCTCTTCACAACCCGGCAAACCTGATCGGTATCCGCGCCTGCCAGGAGCTGATGCCAAATGTACCGATGGTTGGTGTGTTTGATACCGCTTTCCATCAGACAATGCCTCGCAAGGCATATTTATACGGACTTCCATATGAGTATTATGAGAAATACAAAGTAAGAAGATACGGTTTCCATGGAACAAGCCACAGTTTCGTATCCAAGAGATGTGCAGAGTTCTTGAATATGGATCTTAAGAATTCCAAGATCATCGTTGCACATTTAGGAAACGGTGCATCCATCTCCGCTGTATTAAACGGTGAGTGCGTGGATACTTCCATGGGACTGACTCCGCTTGAGGGGCTTGTAATGGGAACCCGGTCCGGTGATATCGATCCGGCGATCATGGAGTTTATTGCAAAGAAAGAGAACCTTGATATTGAGGGAATCATGAATGTACTGAACAAGAAGTCCGGTGTTGAGGGATTATCCGGTGTGTCCAGTGACTTCCGTGATCTTGAGGCTGCATACAATGAGGGCAATCCTCGTGCAATCGATGCATGTGAGGTATTTGCTTACCGTGTGGCAAAATATATCGGATCTTATGTTGCAGCGATGAACGGTGTGGATGCGATCGCATTTACTGCCGGAATCGGTGAGAATACATCCTTTATCCGTGAGAAGATCTTAGCTTATCTCGGATATCTTGGAATTACAATGGATGCAGAGAAGAATAAGGTACGCGGAGTGGAAGAGGTTATCTCGACTCCGGATTCCAAAGTTACCGTATGTGTTATTCCGACAAACGAGGAACTTGCAATCTGCCGCGAGACCGTTGCATTGGTAAAATAACAATATATTGGTGTCAAGGAAAAATACTTGCAAATACTTGTAAAATTTTGTTGACAAATAGTGGTACCATATGTATAATTGGTTAGGTGTGAATAGGAGATTACTGTGAATATTGATATTTCAATGATTGCAAAATCCATAAATAAGGAGATGACGCAGACAGCGGAGATTACGCTGGATCAGTTTTCTTCAAGATTAGGAGATTTTCCTATTAGCCGTAAGGCACCGGTTGAACTTCATATTGTGAATCAGGAGAATGCAGCAGTGCTGATCTCCGGTACGGTAGATATTGAAGTGATGATTCCGTGTGCAAGATGTCTGGAAGAAGTTCCGACATCGATCTGTTTCGATATCGACAAGAAGCTTCGCATTGAAGAAGACGGACTTGTGGATGACGAGATGGAACAACCGGACTACCTGATTGGGTTTGAATTGGATGTAGATAAACTTGTCTACGCCGAGATTTTGGTGAACTGGCCAATGAGAGTTCTGTGCAAGGACGATTGCAAAGG
>CAKRKX010000027.1 GCA_934358675.1 uncultured Agathobacter sp.
CTGTAAACAAAAAGCCTACGAACATCAGGTTTTATTCCCAATGTCCGAAGGCTCAATAACATTAGTTGAATTTTCTTCATTTCATCATTATGCTCCGCTACATACTTCTTTATCTCCTCATAAGTAGCCTGTCTACGCTCCGCTTCGGTCTGCGCTGGGCAAAGGTTCCCTAGACCTTTAGCGCCTCTCAGCCGCCGTTAAATCCATCTCGTCCATGTCAAGTGTCACATTCACATGATGCTTCGCTTCGTGGAGTTTGGACAATAAACATACTGTCTCCACGTGCACTGTGCTCGGGAACATATCCACGCAGCAGATTTTCTCCACGCGATACCCTCTCGCCAGGAACACCTCAAGATCCCTTGCAAGGCTCGTCGGCTTGCAGGAAATATAGATCATATTCTCCACCCCATAGTTAATGATCTTCTCCAAAGCCTTCGGATGAATTCCGTCTCTCGGCGGATCGAGCACGATATAATCCGGGCGCTCCTCGATCTGGTCGAGCATCTTCAGCACATCTCCGGCAAGGAACTCGCAGTTGTCAAGATGGTTAAGGCGCGCATTCACCTTCGCTGCCTCGACCGCTTCCTCGATGATCTCAACACCTACGACCTTCTTGCTGATCGGTGCCAGCATCTGCGCAATCGTACCGGTTCCACTGTACAGATCGTAGACGATCTTGTCGTTAAGCAGATCCGCCTTATCTCCGAGAATGAATTCGCGAGCGGTCGAATATAATACTTCCGCGCCGAGCGAATTGGTCTGGAAGAAGGAAAAAGGCGATATTTTAAATTTAAGCCCGAGCAGTTCCTCATAGAAATAATCCTGTCCATAGAGGATGTCCGTTCCCTCGTTCTTCACAACGTCCGCAACACTGTCATTTTTCGTGTGAAGGATTCCCTGAATACTTCCCTTCAAAGGCAATGCGCGCAGGCACTCCTCCCACTCATTCAGCATCGCACGCTCAGCATCTTGATCTACGCTTCCCGCGCAAGGGCATTTGCCGGACTGCTCTAAAAGCTGCGCCTCAAGGGAGTGTTTCTGTGCCGCGAATGTCTCCTCGTCCATGCTAAAGTTCTGTGTCGTTGTGATCAGGTCGATCAGAATTTCTTCTGTTTTGACCGCCTTGCGCACGAGCAGATGGCGCAGATATCCGGTATGACGCAGACGATGGTAGAAACTAACGTCTTTCTTTGCGAAGAAATCAAGCGTTGCAAGAAGGATCTTGCGGAAATCCTCATCCACGATCTGACAGTCGGATACCGTCACAATATCATAGAAACTGCCACGCTTGTGCATTCCGAGCGCAAGCGGACCATCCTTGTAAGCATCTCCGAAGGAGAATTCCATCTTGTTGCGGTACTGCTGCACGCGCGGACTTCCCTTGATACCTAAGAATTCATACTCGCATGCGTCGCCGATCGCATCCGCCATCATTGAGCGGACCTGGCTCTCCTTTAATTTCAACTGCTCCTCATACGGAAGACTCTGGTAGGTACAGCCGCCGCACTCTCCGAAATGCGGGCACGGACTTTCCGTCTCAAGAGGTGATTTCTCCAATGTTTCAAGAAGACGTCCTTCCGCCTTGCTTTTTCGAACTTTATTAACCGCAAAAGAGACTTTCTGACCGGGGATGGTATTCTTGACGATCACGCGATCTCCCTCATCCGTATACACCATTCCCTTATTTGGAAATTCCACACTCTTTACAATTCCTTCTGCAATCTGTCCCTTTTTCATTACTTTATGTTCTCCATTCCTAGTTTGTCTCGTGCAAGCACGGACTTTGGCTCGTTGCTTCGCGTATGACCTGAGAAAACGCTGCACGCGTTTTTCAGGTTATCACGGCAGTCGCCAAGGTCTCGTGCAAGCACGGACTTTGGCTCGTTGCTTCGCGTAAATAAGGGGACTACCTTACGCAGTCCCCTTATACTCTGTCTGTTATAATCGATTACTCTTCGTCAGAAGTCTCTTCCTTCTTAGCTGCTATCGGCTCGTCATCCTCATCCTCGAAGAAATCATTATCGAAATCGTCATCAAAATCATCCTCGAAGTCATCCAGATAATCCGGTGTGAAGAAACGATAAACCCCGTAAATAGCTGCTGCAACTGCAACAACCACACCGATAATTGCGAAAACGATCACAAATTTCGAAGGTTTCTTCTCCTCTTCTTCCTTCTTAAGTAAATTATTAAGCTTTACAGCGTTCAATACATCACCATCCTTAACAGACGATAAAAGATCTTCCATCTTACTCATAGTAGGCACCTCTCCTTCTTAAGTTTTGATTTTCTTTATTATAACATATGTTTTCCCATTTTCCTATGAAAAATTATAGATTTTACAGTTTTTTTAGTTTGGCAAATGTAGCAAACATCTTCTTTGTTCCAACCTTGTCGAAGTCCACCGTAATCTCATAATCACGGCCTCCGGAAACAATGGAAGTTACCTCGCCGTCACCGAATTTAATGTGGCGCACACGATCGCCCACTCCGTAAGTCAGCCAGTTGTCCCCATCGGACACCGAGCCGAAATCACGCTGATTGGAAGGTTTTGTATAGACCGGCTCGACAGGCTTCTTCTTTACAAATGTCGAACCATAGCCCTCTCCGACTTCGGAGCCGTAACCGCTTCCCCGACTGTTACTTGTACTGCTACTTCCGTAGCTTGGAACCGAGCGGAATGCCTTGCGAGCCTTCTGGAATGTGCTCTCCTGCACCGGTTCATCATACGAGCGCGGCTCATAGATTTCGCCCGCCAGAAGCTCCGGTGGAATTTCCTTAACAAAACGCGACACAGCCGCATACTGCGTCTGACCTCTGACCATGCGCACGCGCGCCGATGTAATCGTGAGATTCTTCTTGGCACGGGTAATACCGACGTACGCAAGTCTTCGCTCCTCTTCGATCTCCGCCGATGCATTATCGCTTGTGATCGACATATAGCTTGGGAAAAGACCGTCCTCCATTCCCGCAAGATACACATTCGGGAACTCCAGTCCCTTTGCGCTGTGGAGCGTCATAAGCACTACATAATCGCTGTTCTCGTCGAGGCTGTCAATGTCTGCGACCAAAGCCACTTCCTCCAAAAAGCCGCTGAGTGTCGGATGTTCCTCCCCGTCCTCATAATCGCATGCCTTGCTGATCAATTCGTCGATATTCTCGATACGGGCCTCTGCCTCATCGGTTCCTTCCGCTTCCAATTCGTGCACATAGCCTGTCGTCTCAATAATGTCTCTTAACAGTTCCGATACCGACATGATCTCTGCCTTGGCGCGCATGGACTGGATAAACAGAACGAACGGCTCCACCTTCGCTGCCGCCTTACCGATTCCCGGGATCTCGGATGCCTTTGTCAAAGCGGTATAGAAATCCATGCTGTTTGCATCCGCAAAAGCACTCACACGATTGATCGTTGTCGCACCGATTCCGCGCTTCGGGACATTGATGATACGGCGCACCGCAAGATCGTCATGCCCGTTGTCGATTGTCTTTAAGTAGCAGAGGATATCCTTGACTTCCTTTCTCGAATAGAAGTTCACGCCGCCCACGATCTTGTACGGAATATTCGACGCAATAAAACGCTCCTCAAAAAGACGCGACTGTGCATTCGTTCGATACAATACCGCACAATCCTTGTACTGGTATACGCCGTTTCTCACCTGTCGCGCAATGTCACGCGCCACGTAATCCGCTTCCTCCTGCGCGGTATCGAGCTGCTCAAAGTTGATCTTGTCACCACGTCCGTTGTCCGTCCACAGACGCTTCGCCTTACGACCGACATTGTTGGCGATCACGCTGTTCGCCGCGTCAAGGATATTCTGCGTGCTTCGGTAATTCTGCTCAAGCTTGATAACTGCAGCATCCGCAAAATGCTTCTCAAAATTTAAAATATTATAAATGTTCGCACCGCGGAACTTATAGATCGACTGGTCATCATCACCGACCACGCACAGATTCTTGTACTTCATCGCAAGCAAACGGATCAGTTCAAACTGTGCTGTATTCGTATCCTGATACTCATCCACCATGATATAGCGGAAACGCTCCTGATAGGAATTGAGCACTTCTCCATCCAGCTTGAACAGTTCCACCGTCTTCATGATCAGATCGTCAAAGTCCAAAGCATTATTCTGGCGCAGCGCCTGCTGGTACTCCCGGTACACCTGCGCCTGACGACGCTTCGTGTAATCTCCCGCCGCACGCGTCTCAAACTCGATCGGATCAACAAGTTCATCCTTCGCTGAGGAGATCACCGACAGAAACATTCTTTCTTTATATAATTTGGTATCGATCTCCAGTCGCTTGCAGATGTCCTTCATCAGCGTCTTCTGATCATCCGCATCGTAGATCGTAAAATTCGTATCATATCCTAAGCGGTCAATATATCTGCGCAGAATGCGCACACAGGTGGAGTGGAACGTGGATACCCAGATACTCTCCGATCCGTATCCGACCATCGTATCGATTCGCTCGCGCATCTCGCCTGCCGCCTTATTCGTAAAGGTGATCGCCATAATATTGTATGGATTAACGCCCATCTCATCGATCAGATAGGCAGTTCTGTGTGTCAGTACACGAGTCTTTCCCGATCCGGCTCCGGCCAGTATCAATAAAGGTCCTTCCGTTGTCTGTACAGCTTCCCGCTGCTGCTCGTTCAGTGAATCAAGTAAATTCATCGGTTGCTCCATTCTCGTAACAAATTTTCAGTATCTTATCACCAGGCAAAACTTATAGTGATACATCAGCATGCCTCATTATAACACACCCGCTTCAAATAGAGAACATACATTCTGCTTTTTTCTAAAAAATTTCATTCAAAAACACCTTGTCATCTAGTTTTGAATACTATATAATGTGATATGAGGTGAGTTGAATGGGAAACGATGTCAAGACATTCCTTGAAGAATTACAAAAGAAATTAAAATCCATTGATTATATCAAGACAGAAGACATTCCGAATATCGGTTTATATATGGATCAGGTCACAACATTTATGGACGAGCAGCTTGAAGCCTGCAAGCGTCACGATGACGACAAGATTCTGACGAAGACCATGATCAACAACTATGCGAAGAACAATCTGCTTCCGGCACCGGAGAAGAAGAAATACTCCAAGGAGCATGTTCTGACGCTTTTGTTTATCTACTATTTCAAGAACATTTTAAGCATCAGCGATATCCAGGCTCTCTTAAATCCTATTACCGAGCACTATTTCGGCAACAAAGACGGATTTAACATGGAAGATATCTACAATGAGGTGTTTGATCTCGAGCAGGAGGAATCCGGCAAGCTTCTTAAGGATCTCGGCAAGAAATACACGATCGCCCAGCAGACTTTTCAGGATTTTTCGGAGGAAGATCAGCAGTTTCTGCAGAATTTCAGTTTTATCTGCCTGCTAAGTTATGATGTGTATATCAAGAAAATGATCATCGAGAGTGTGATCGACCAGCTTCCGCACAAAACCGGCAAATCCGGTAAGAAAGATGCGGACAAGTCCAATTAGACAAACGAAAAAAGGATTTTCCATTGCGGAAAATCCTTTTCTTATGCACACTCTTCTATTCTATGATTCGGAAGATTCTTCCTCCTCCAATCGGTTAAAGACCATATCGTATCCGTCATTCCCGTAATTCAGGGATCGATTGACACGGCTGATCGTTGCAGTGGAAGCTCCGGTCTTCTCCGCAATATCCAGATACGTCTTCTGGTCACGAAGCATCCTGGCAACCTCAAATCGCTGCGACAGTGATAACAACTCATTCACCGTACACACATCTTCAAAAAATGTATAGCATTCCTCTCTATCTTTAAGACATAATATGGCATCAAACAAGTGATCAACAGCTTCTGTTCTAAGTTTCTTGCTCATTGCTCTCCCTCTCTCTTATAGTTCTGTAATTCCTTACTTGCTAATTTTAACATATTAAAGTTTTAAAGTAAACAGATTTCTTTGATTAAAATTTGCATAAAGACCGGCTTATGCTATAATGATTGCAGAATATTATTAGAATGGAGAACACACATGAAGAGAGTCGGCTACTTTTTCTCTGCTTTTTTACCGATCATTATCGCAACCGTCGTACAGCTTATGGCGACCTTTTTCCTGATGGGATGTACGGTTATGGCATTTCTGATACACCCTCCGATGGATGCTTCACCGATCGAAGCGCTGTATGATCTGATGCAGAATTCCGATTACAGCACGATCGTCATGCTGATGTATTCGGTGCTGTGTATCGCGATCTTCGGTATGTGGTATTACCACTCGCTCGGCGGCAATTATCTTCCGAAAGTTTCACGAACTTTCAGCGTCATGCAGATTGCCGGCGTTGCCATCCTTGTCCCGGGTATGCAGTTTTTCAGCAGCTATCTGATCGGCGCGGTGTCTATGGTATTTCCACAGTGGTTGGAACAATATGAGGAACTCTTAAAGACAGCAGGACTTGACTCCTCGATCACGATTCCGATGCTTTTCTACTCGGTTATTCTTGCACCGATCGGCGAGGAGCTGATCTTCCGCGGAACAACGATGCATCTGGCGCGCAAAGCCGTCCCGTTCTGGCTTGCCAACGTGATGCAGGCATTCCTATTCGGACTGTTTCACATGAACTGGATTCAGGGAATTTACGCTTTTTCCCTCGGACTTGTGCTTGGTTATGTCTGCGAAAAAGGCGGAAGCATCTACTATTCGATCTTTTTACATTTTCTGTTCAACTTCTGGGGAACGGTGATCAGCAATCTTTTATCCGGCGTCGAAAACTCTGCCTTTGTCGGTGTGATCATTTTATTTATCACATTCTTCTCGCTGCTTACCGGTTTCTACCTGTTCGTACATGGAACGAAGATCAAAAAAGAGAGAAACGCTGCTTTGGATTCGCCAAGCGTCCTCTCTTAGATATTCTTTGAATGCTTACTTCTTGTTATCCCGGTTCTTTCGGATGACAAGAAGTATTTTATATTCATAGATAACAGCGATCAGTATGATCAGAAAGATCACAATCAGACTGTACGCATCCAAAAGCTCGATTCCGAGCACATCTCCTACACACGGCACCATAAGCCCCACAACAAATACCAGCTTGATCAGCCGAAGCATACGAAGTGTATAACTGCGGATTCTGCCAACACACACTTCCGGTGCAAGCCGGTTTACATGTTCCGGATGGTTCGAAAGGATCGTAAGTCCCGCATAGACCAGGAACAGCCCGACGATGTTGCAGATAAACCGATACGGTGGCACATGATTGGCAATTCCATAATAAATCTGTAATCCTATATATACAATTCCGACAATCACATCAATCGCTTCCGCGATGACGGCCGGAACGGTCAAATCTTCTTTTCTCATATCAATTCCTCTCTTTTAATATTTAGAATTCTATCGCATTCCTTATTGAATTTCAACCTCCTTGTGCTATAATAAAATGCGGATTAGAAATCTGTTTATTTTATATAGAAATAAAAAGGAGACCCAATGGAACAACTGATTTTACCAAAAGATTACAAATCCGAGCTGAATCTTCACGATACGCAGCTTGCGATCAAGACAGTAAAAGACTTTTTTCAGGCTTTACTTGCACAGAGACTGAACCTGACCCGTGTATCCGCTCCGCTTTTTGTTGATCCTGCAACCGGACTCAACGACAACTTAAACGGTTACGAGCGCCCTGTTACATTCGGTATCAAGGAGCAGAATGAGAAGAACGCTGAGGTCGTACACTCTCTTGCCAAGTGGAAGCGTTATGCATTAAAGAAATACGGTTTCTCTCTTGGAGAGGGAATCTACACCGATATGAATGCGATCCGCAGAGACGAGAGCACAGACAATATTCACTCGATCTTCGTTGACCAGTGGGATTGGGAGAAGATCATCTCCAAGGAAGACCGCAATCTCGACTTCTTAAAGGATACCGTCCGCACCGTATACAAGTGTCTGCGCAAGACCGAGCAGTATATGGCGATCCAGTACGATTACATTGACCTGACTCTCCCGAAGGATATCTTCTTTATCACTTCTCAGGAGCTTGAGGATATGTTCCCAGACAACACACCGAAGGAACGCGAGTACTATATTACAAAAGCCAAGGGTGCTGTCTGCATTATGCAGATCGGCGATGAGCTTGCTTCCGGCGAGCCACATGACGGTCGTGCACCGGACTATGATGACTGGGCATTAAACGCTGATATCCTTGTGTACTATCCGGTACTTGATATCGCATTAGAGTTATCTTCCATGGGAATCCGTGTTGATAAGGATGCACTCCTCTCCCAGCTTGATAAGGCAGGCTGCCCGGAGCGCAAGGAGCTTCCATTCCAGAAAGCGATCATCGATGAGGAACTTCCATACACCATCGGTGGCGGAATCGGACAGTCCCGTATCTGTATGTTCTTCCTTCGCAAGGCACACATCGGAGAAGTACAGAGTTCTCTGTGGCCTGAGGAAGCAATTAAAGAATGTGAGGATCACGGAATCCAGTTGTTGTAATCTGTGATTTAAATCTAATAAAAAGTCGGTTGACAATTTCTTTTTGAAACTGTCAGCCGACTTTTTTAGGTTCTATATAAATAATTACGATTTCTTCGTTCTTCAAACTTTCGGAATCGCACAGCTTTCGTGATACATCAAAGATGTAACACATTATGCGCAATCCGGGCTACTCGCCCTACTTGCTTGACGGAATTATTCTTTCAAGCTCTTCTTTCCAGATCGTATAGCATGCGTCACTCGGCATACGCAGATCTCCTCGCGGCGATACCGCAACAGATCCGACCTTCGGACCGTCCGGCAGGCAGGAACGCTTGAAATGCTGCGCAAAAAATCTTCGGTAGAACGTCTTCAGCCACTTCAGGATAAATGCATCATCATAAGTGTCCATAAAGGCAGCCTTTGCCAGACGATAGATCTTCTCCGGTGAAAATCCAAAACGAAGCATATAATACAGGAAGAAATCATGAAGTTCGTACGGTCCCACCAAATCCTCCGTCTTCTGCGAGATCTTGCCATCCTCCGGCGGAAGAAGTTCCGGCGATACCGGTGTATCCAGCACATCCAGAAGCGTCTTTTCCAGAAGCTGATCTCCACAGGTATCCGCATAGTAACGCACAAGATGGCGCACCAGCGTCTTCGGTACGGATGCATTCACCGCATACATGGACATATGATCCCCATTGTACGTTGCCCAGCCCAAAGCCAGCTCCGACAGATCTCCGGTTCCGATTACGAGTGCATTATTCTTATTTGCAATATCCATCAGTATCTGTGTGCGCTCACGCGCCTGCGAATTCTCATATGTCACATCATGCACCGAACTATCCTGTCCGATATCCGCGAAATGCACATTGACCGCATTCTTGATATCCACTTCCACAAACTCCGCACCGAGACACTTGATCAGATTGACCGCATTGTCATACGTCCGGTCTGTCGTTCCGAATCCCGGCATTGTGACCGCGGTAATTCCTTTGCGGTCTCTTCCGAGCAGATCAAAGGCCCGTGCCGTGACAAGCAGTGCCAGCGTGGAATCCAGTCCGCCCGAGATCCCAACGACAGCACCTGCACCGGTATGCTCGAGACGTTTCTTAAGACCCATCGCCTGGATCATCAGGATCTCATCACATCGACTGTCCCGATCCGCCTTGTTGCCCGGAACAAACGGCGCCGGATCAATGTAGCGTGTCAGCTTTGTATCTTCCTCTTCCAGCTCGAATTCCACTTCCGCATAAGTATTCTCGGTTGTAAAAGTCGTCATTCTGCGTCTCTCGGCGATCAGCTTCTCCACATCGATCTCCGTGTAGATCACACCGTGTCCGAAACGCTTTGATTCTGCGAGCAGACGTCCATTCTCCGCGATCATGTTATGTCCGGAGAATACCAGATCCTGCGTTGACTCGCCCTCTCCCGCAGATGCATAGATGTAGGCACAGATCAGTCTTGCAGACTGGCCGCAGACCAGTTCCTTGCGGTATGCGGATTTGCCGGTGATTTCATTGGATGCCGACAGATTGACGATCACATCCGCGCCCTCCATCGCATGCGCAATGCTCGGCGGGTTCGGTGTCCACAGATCCTCACACAGCTCCGCTGCGATCTTAAGCTTCGGCATCTGATCACACACGAAAAGCTGCTCACGGTCCACCATGACCACATTGCCGTCCGGAAGTGTCACCTCCGCACTCAACTCCGCCCCCGATGCGAAATGCCGCATCTCATAGAATTCGTTATAATTCGGAATATAGCTCTTCGGCACCATTCCAAGCACTTCTCCACCCGAGATCGCCGCAGCCACATTATAGAGCTTTCCGTTGACCTCATAAGGCAATCCGACAAAATAAATACCCGGAATCGATGCACTCACCTCGGCAAGCTGCATCAGCGCATCCTTCGCTGCCGCCAGCAGTTTCTCCTGCAAAAACAGATCCTGACACGTATATCCGGTGATACAAAGCTCCGGAAATACCGTGATCCGTGCGCCCCAGGCGGCACTCTCCGTCATAAGAAGACGGATCTGCTCCGTATTATATACCGTATCTGCAACTTTGATCTTCGGTGTCACAGCCGCAACTTTTACAAATCCGTGTTTCACTTTCTTAACTCCTTTAACTCGTCAATGTCAAAACTGTATGCCTTATTACAAAACTGGCATTTGACCTCAATACTTTCTCCGTCATTGATGATGGAATCGAGATCCTTTCTGCTGATCGTTGCAAGCGCACGCGAAACGCGCTCCTTCGAACAGTCACACACAAACGCTGCCGGGATCGTATCCACGATCTCCACACCGAATTCTCCGAGGATTTCTTCTAAAATTCCCTCCGGTGTCAGCCCGCGCTCCAACATCATTGTGACCGAATCAATCTCCGCGATGCGTTTCTCAAGCTTATCAATGATTTCATCACTGGTAAAAGGCATCAACTGGATAATAAATCCACCCGCCTGTTTTACCGTGTTATCCTTATTCATCAGCACGCCGAGTCCGACCGCCGACGGAATCTGCTCGGAAGTTGCAAAATAATAGGTCAGATCTTCTGCGATCTCACCGGTCTGCAACTGACACTGACCGACATACGGATCCTTCAATCCCATGTCCTTGATGACGCTTAAGATTCCAAGGTCCAGTGCCCCTCCGACATTCAGGTGTCCATCCGCATTTGGCGGAAGTTCAACGACCGGATTGCTCGCAAAGCCTTTGACATTACCATGCGCATCCGCAGTCACCGTCAGTCCCTTTGCCGGTCCGCTGCACTGGATCTGTAACGTGAGCAGATCCTTATCGCCTTTTAACATGGTTCCCATCATCGCACCGCCGGACAACAGGCGTCCGAGCGCAGCCGTCATGATCGGCGACGTGTTATGATCCTCCCTTGCAGTCTCAACCAAATCTCTTGAAGTGATCGCAAACGCACGAATGCTCGCACCCGCCGCAGTTGCACGTACAATATAATCTGACATAATATTTTCTCCTTTATCCATTAGCGTTACTTATCTTGTTTTTCTTGCCACAAAGACGGCTCGCTCGCTGATGTCCTTAAGCGGCTCGTCCGTGTAATCATCATAGATCGCGATCTCGGCAAATCCAGCCTTACGAAGCAGCTGAACCAGAGTCTCGATCTCATAATTTCTCTGATAATGCGTCTCCGCGAATCGGCGGTACAGATCCTCTCCCTCCGGGATAAAAAGCGTCAGATCATATTCATTGATCCCCGTTTCCTCATCATAAAAATTATCCCAGATAAAGCTGCCTTCCTCACGGCTCTCCGCAAACGTATTCTCCGCCAGAAGCTCGGTATACTTATAAGATGTGTTGACATCGAAAATAAATACACCCTCATCTTCCAGATATTCGTACACTCCCGTGAAAGCTGCAAGCAGCTCGTCCTCATCAAGTACATAATTGATACAGTCGCATGCACTGTAGACTGCGCGCACACAGCCATCCAGTTCCAGTTCCTGCATATCCTGAAGCAGATACAGAATCGGTACATCCCCCGGCTCCATCGCCGCAATCTGTAACATCTCCGCGGAGTTATCAACCCCCGTCATATCGTAGCCGCGCTCCGACATCAGACGTGTCATCTTGCCGGTGCCACAGCCCAGATCCAGGACCGGTCCGTCCTCAATATGATGTGCCTTTAATAATCTGCATAAGAAATCGCACCACTCTTCATATGGAACGTTATCCATGAACAGATCATACACCTGCGCAAAGCTTGTATATGCATCCATATTTTTCCTCCAATTTACCTAATACTATCAAGTTTTATTCGCAAAAGCAAGGTTGATTATTCCCCCCGAAACCATTATACTTGACTTGTAATATCTATGGAAGGAAATCGTTATGCCAGACAATTACGAACATTATATCACACGTAATATCAAAGCCTTCTATCGCAAAAGGCTTAGGTCTCCAATTATATATTTACTGATTCTTCTCATCCTGTGGATTGTCCTGCCGCTCGGCGATATGCTCCATCCACACACGATGACGGAAAAAGAATCGTTACAGGCCGCTTACCAGTCGAAGGGCCGCTACGTTCACGCCACATTCAACACCTTGCGCTTTACCGGATACACCAGTGAAGCCTACGGTCGGACACGCGGTTATTACTATTATACCATGCGTGGCAAGCAATGTGTTATCGTACTTTTAAGTCCGCGTACCTGTGAGGAAGGACTTCCTACGATCGATTCGCTGACGGTTACCGGTCGCGTGATTCACGGTCAGGACTCCTATCAGGCGCTGCTGACAGCACTCGCCGGCGATCTGGACTGGACCGAATCCGGTATCAGCAGTCAGTTATCGGAATACTATTTCAGCGAACCGGATTATCATGTGATCACCACAACGATCCTGTTCTTCGTTTACTTTGCAACGATGATCTACGCAATACTGTACGTTCTGATGTGCCTTGTGTGCATCCATTTTCCGGTGCTCGCTCCGGCCTGTCAGAACCTGGTCGTATTCGGTCATCCAGCCAGGCTGCTCGCGCAGGCTGAGGAAGAACTTGCCACACTCCCGCAGCTGGCAACCGAGGACATGTTCATCACGGAACATTTCTTCATTATGACCTCACCGGATGCCAATGCCGTCGTACCGATTGATGAAATTCTGTGGATCTACAAACATTCCACGCTTCACAAATTCCTCTGGTACCACTTCAGCATCTCCTACACGATGCATATTACGGCAAACAAGCATATGTACGTCAACTGTCCGAAGAATACCAAGTCTGATATCGACGGTATCATGGACTACCTTGCGGAAGCCAATCACAATATCTTAGTCGGATTCAGTGAGGAGAACCGCCTGAAAGTGGAAGCAGTACAGGGCAAACCGTTCCACATTGAGAAATTTTACGCGTTGCTGCGCCGCAAAGTATGAGTGGCGCATAAAGTGTGCGGCAGAACCGCACACTTTTTTATGCATTCATTTCGCTAAACAGCGCAAATGCTTCTTCGCACACCGCGCTTCCGTCTTCATATTCCAGATTATCACAGGCATCTTTCGCGCAGCTCAGCTTCTGCTCCTCCTCCGGTCCCAGTGCCGTCTCATCGAGCGCCTTGATATACAGCTCAATCTTGCGGAGATCATAGCTGTCAAATGCTTCCTTTAAAACCTCCCAAAGCTGAATCTTGGCATCCTGACCGATGCTCTGTCTTTGAGCCGCTTCCTTCTGTTTATCCGCATACTGTCTCTCGAGCTCATGATACTCTTGCTCCACCGCATCATGCACACTCTGCAGCTGCGTTAAGAACTTCGGAAGATTTCTTCTTATGAACGCATGGTTCTCCGTCTTGGCTGCCATCTCCATGATTTCTGCCTGATCGCCCATCTCCTCCTGACCGATCTGGCGGCTGATGCCTTTGATGCCGTGTACTTTGACACGGAACAGATCCAGATTCGTTCTCTCGTATTCATCCAATGTTCCGATCAGTTCCTGCACTTCCTTACAATAAGTCTCGAGCGTTCGCGCATAGACAAGTGCTTCCTCTCTGTCCTTCCCCTGCAGATCCACGACCGCATCCGTCGGCGGGATCTCGCGATACTCAACCGGCAGACATGTTTCAAGAAGCGTGCGCAGATTTTCAAGCTGCACCGGCTTCGGCAGAAACTCAATAAATCCGTGGATCAAAGCCTCTGCACGCGTCGCCTCGGAGATATCCGCGGTCATCAGTACAAGCGGGATATCACAGAATTCGGAGATTTCATCCGCCGTCTCAATACCAGACTTCTGCGGCATCATCTGATCCAGAATGATCATCTGATACTTATGAAGCTTTGCCGCCTGAATCGCCTCATCGCCGGAAGCGGCAAGATCCACCGTCAGCTTCCACGGTGCAACCAGTTTCTTAAAGATCAGACGGTTCACTTCCATATCATCGACAAGAAGCACACGCACGCCCGGAAATACCCAGTTCGGCTTCACATCATTCATCGCATAGACCGGCTTTTTCATGAGCACATCCTGATCAATGTTTGCAGGCGGCAGCATCACAGAAGAGGTCTGCTCCTGCTCGATATCAAACATCACCTTCGTTCCCACGCCCTCGGTGCTGCTCGCGCTCACCGATCCGTGCATCAGATCGACCATCTGCTTGACAAGCGATAATCCGAGACCGCTTCCCTCCAAACCTCGGTCATCCGAGTAGGAAACATACTCACCGAAGATCTGATCTAACTGTTCACTGCTCATTCCGACACCGGTATCCTCCACACTTCCGTGCACCCGCACAACGGAGCTGCCCGGCGTCATACTGCACCGGATCGTACAGACGACCGATCCACGGTCGGTAAACTTTGCCGCATTCGACAACAGGTTCTGTAAAATCTGGCGCACACACGACTCGTCTCCGATCAGCATCTCCGGAAATTCGCTCTCCATGCGTATCACGAAATCCACCGGCTTCTCATTCAGATTCATCAGGCAGATATGTGCCTGTTCCTTTAGCAGATTATAGAAATTGTATTCTTTCTTATGAAGCGTCAGTTTTCCCGCCTCGAGCTTCGAATAGACAAGAATCGTATTGACCTGCTCGAGAAGAGTGTTACCGGCATTGCGGATATATCCGAGCATCGTCCGGCTCTCCGACGGAAGTTCCTTGCGCCGGAGCAAAATCTCGCTTCCTCCGATGATCGCATGCAGCGGGCTTCGCAGATCATGGCTGACACTTGCGAGGAATTTACTCTTAAGTACCGACTGGTTCTCCGCCTCCCGTTTCAGCTGCTCCATCAGCTTCGTCTCCTGCTTCAGATGCGTAATATCAATAACGCAGAGAATGTATCCGCGCAGATAATCATCCTTAAACACCGGCTGCAGCTGGCATTTGTAATACAGTTCCCCATACTGCTTTTCAAATTCATCCTCCGGATGTGTGCTCCAGCGCAGCATCGAAGAATAATACGGATAATTGTCCGGTTCCTCCTCCATCGCCTGCACGGCAGACGCAAACAGTTTCTTGGCCTCAAGATTGGCATTGCGGAAATGCATCCGGCTGTCAAACAGAAAACATGCGATATCCGACGTATTGTAATAGTCTTCCTGCATCGCGATCGATACATTCGTCAGCTGTCCCGTCATCATCAGATAGTAGATGATCAGACAGGTACATTCCAGTGCGATCGGCATCACGATATCCTCCGCGCTTCTTGAAAACACGCGAAAAAGCAGAGCAAATCCCGGCAGCGCGATCGATGCATACAGCATATCGTTGACATGACCTTCGATCTGTGAAAGCGGTGTCATTATGCGCGCATAGGTAGAGAATCCCAATGTCAGAAGTACATAACCAAGAAGGGAAACCAAAAAGATATCCTGATAGGCTCTGTCATGGACCATATCGTGGAATATCATGAAATCCGAAAACAAAAGACTTAAGAAAAGAAGCGCTTCCACCCACGCTTTAATCTTGAAATGCATGAAATCCATCACATAATGAAATAAGGCATAGACCATCTGAATCACAAGAAGATCGATCAACGCCTCAAACACTCTCGAATACCCCATGATTGCCTGCACGATCCGGTAAAAATTGTATAGCGCAATCAAAGCGAGCACCAGCGGTAAAAGCCGGTGCTCCCTGGCATGAAAACCTGTTGTAATGTATGTCTGGAGTACAAAGAAGGTAATGCACATGCATACCCCCAGGAAAAACAGAATCATATCCTAATGCCTCCATCCGCTTAATATTCGTTCAATCTCCGACTTGACATACACCGGCTTATACGGACGTACGATGTAGCCCGCCGCATGCAGCTCGCGGCATGTGATGACCGTCCGCGCATCACAGATTGCCGTCACAAACAGGACCGGAACCGTTCCTCCCGTGATCTCATTGATCTTCACGGTTGCCTCGATTCCTGTCATCTCCGGCATGTCCACATCCATAATGATCAGATCTGGAAACGAATTTTTCTTCATGTACTGGACGGCCTGATAACCGGATTTGCAAAGCGTCAGGTCATAAATATTATCAAGAATACCTCGCATCACCTCGAGGTTCGTCTTCATATCATCTACGATCATGATCTGTGTGCGCGGCGCGCCCTCGATCATGTTTGTTCTTCCCTCTTCCTCATCCTCCGGGGAAACCACATCCAGATAGTCCGGCGGAAGAATCGTGATATTCAAATGCGCCTTGTCCATCAGGTCGATCTTCTCTCCGTCATCCAGGATCACGATCGGACGCAGATTGTGCTTGCCCGCATTCTCATAGATGATACCGGTTTTGCCGTTCGAGAGATTTACTTTCGTTCCCTTCGGAAAAAGCGGTACAGACTCTAAGAACACCTCAACGACTTTCTTGTCAAACATGATACCACACGCACCCATCAGGTATTCGATCGCCTCATACGGGGAATAAGGTTTCTTGTACGGTCTCTTCGAGGTCAGTGCATCATACACATCCGCAACGTGAAGAACACGCACGAAGATCGACTGCTCCTTGCCGAGAAGTCCCTGCGGATATCCGCTTCCGTCATAATTCTCATGGTGAAGCAGAACCGTCTGCTTGATATGTGCGGAGATATCCCAACGGTTGCTGAGAAGCTTGTACGAGTACTCCGCATGCTTTTTCATAATCTGGTACTCTTCCGGAGTCAGTCTGCCCGGCTTGTTTAAGATTTCTGTCGGAATCGACAGTTTTCCCAGATCATGCAATAACGCTGCCGTAACCAGATAATTAAGATCCCGCTCATTCATGCGCAGTCCCATACCGATAACACAGCAAAGTACCGCCACATTCACAGAATGCGCATACGTATAATCATCATAAGAACGCAGATCGAGCATGTCGAGCGACACTTCCCCTCTCGGCAGAATTTCATCTACGATTGCCGCTGCGATCTCTGCACAGTGATCGATATCACTTCCCTTGATACAATTAATTCCATCTGTTCGTAGCTTCTCCGAAATCGAAGCCTCGATCTGAATATCCTTGGATAATTCATCATCAATATAAACGCCACTGAAACCGTAAGTTGTCAGCTTCTCGATATAGGATGCCGTCAGCTCGCAGCCCCTTCCTATCATTGTTCTGCCCATTGAATCATACAGATCATAGGCAAGGCACATACCCGGCTGTGCTTCCTCAATCGTTATGTATCTCATTTCTTAAAAACCCCTACTTCTATTACTCAAACTTACATCATTACCAAATACACGGTTGCCACCGAGATCACGATCTGAATGATTGCGAAACGGAATACAACCTGCGCATTGGACCATCCGCTTCTCTTGCGCACATGGTCATGGATCGGGGTCGTCACATTCTTTAAGATATGGATCTTAAGGAATCGAAGCAACGAAACCTTGATCAGTCCAAGTCCGCCGTCCACGATCAGCACTGCTGCCACAAGCAGATATAAGAACGGGCTGTGCATCTTCAGTACAGCGATCGCAATAAAAATTCCCATTGCGCGCGATCCCGCATCTCCCATCAGAAGCTTGCTCGGTGTCGCGTTGTACCACAGATAGCCAAGCAGACATACACAGAACAGTAAAATACAGAAATTAAATCCATCCTCTACGCCAAGCACGTTGTCCAGAACAAAGATCGTCATAAGTGTGATGATCGTCAGTGTTCCGGAAAGTCCGTCCACTCCGTCGGAACAATTGGTCACATTGATGGATGCCCATACCAAAACAACGGTAAGGATTGCAAATACAACCGGCGGAATCGTAATGGTCGTACCGGTGATCGCGATCACGATCGTGCTTGAATTATAATGAAGATAAACAAGTGCTACGACGATGGCTACCGCAAGATCCAGAAATCCCTTCAGATACTCGCCCCACGGCTTCTCTGCCGCATCGTCAAAATATCCGGTAAACATCTCAACAACGATCAACACCAGATAGATGCCGATCTCCACATTCATCTGCGCAAAAAGAAGCGCCGCTGCAACAAACGTAAGTACGAAGATAATTCCGGCTCCTCGCGGCTTTCCGGCTGATAACGCACCATCGTGTGCAAATTGACGCCCCATGTCTTTCGGCAGGTATTTATTTAACTTTGCGATTGCGATGCAGGTTGCGGCAAACGCAAATAAGATTCCGATAAATGCAATGATTGCAGGTTCTAAGTTGCCTAATAAGTAAATCATTTTGTCCTCCTTTGGATTTTAATCCAAGTTAATTATATTAGTCTGCGTAAGAAAAGTAAAGTTTTTGCTTGCATTTTCATTTTAATGTGTTATTATATACTCACACGCGTTAAGGCGTTAAAGTGTTAAATAATTTTTATTACAACTCAGGAGGAAACAACAATGGCTCAAAAGGGAGACTTAATGACAGTACGATCCGATATTCGTGTATTGGACGCAACCATTCGTGACGGAGGACTTGTAAACAATTTTATGTTCTCCGACGACTTTATCAACGCATTATATCGCACCAATGTGAAAGCAGGCGTCGATGTCATGGAGTTTGGTTATAAGGCTTCCAAGGAGCTTTTTGATGTGAATAAATTCGGCAAATGGAAATTCTGTGATGAAGAATCTATCCGCTCGATCGTCGGCGACAACAATTCCGATATGAAGATCTCCGTTATGGCAGATGTCGGACGCTGCGATTACAAGAACGACATCGTGGACAAAAGCGAAAGTGTTATCGATATGGTCCGCGTTGCAACTTATGTACACCAGATGCCGGCAGCGATCGAGATGATCGAGGATGCCAAGGCCAAAGGATACGAAGTAACCTGTAATATTATGGCAATTTCCAATGCCAAGGAATCCGATATCGATCAGGCACTTGAGATGGTCGGCAAGAGTAGCGCCGACGGAATCTACATTGTAGACAGCTACGGTTCCCTCTATCCGGAGCAGATCCGCGTCATCGCTGATAAATACACAGAGGTTGGTGAGAAATACGGAAAATACATCGGTATGCATGCGCATAACAACCAGCAGCTCGCCTTCGCCAACACGATTGAAGCCGTTGCAAGAGGCGTCAGCCTTCTTGATGCAACCATGATGTCCATGGGACGCGGTGCCGGAAACTGTGCAATGGAGCTTCTCTTAAGTTTCTTAAAAAATCCGAAGTACAACATCTTCCCTGTTCTCAAATTCCTTGAGCAGCAGATGATTCCGCTGAAGGAATCCGGTGCTGTATGGGGTTACGATATTCCATACCTTCTGACCGGACGCTTAAATCTGCATCCTTCCGCAGCGATCGATTTCAGCAAGGATCAGCGTATCGATTACGCAGACTTCTACACAGATCTGCTGGATAAATAAATAATGCCTTTTCATTAAATTTATATAGGCAAAAGACTCTGCGGGAGCCCTCCCACAGAGTCTTTTTTGTAATCTGTTAAAGCTGACGGTAAAGCGCATCCACGGATGCGATCTCTTCCATCATGCACATCTCTTTTAAATTCTCGGCATTGCCCTCCGAGTGTTCCACTTCCTTCGAGAAAATGCGAGCCACATCAATACGGTCAAACATCGTAAATGCACCACCGTTTCTCTGGAAACGCGCCACATCCATATCACGGACAACCAGTGTTGCGACAACGATCATCTTGGCATAAGAAAGAATATCATAGTCATAGACCGCATTCATAAGATACCGGTAAACAAAGTAAACAAGCAGATGCTCGTAACCAAGTTCCGAATAATCTGCGGAATTCAGATACTCTGTAAGAAGCTTCTCGTAAGAATCCTCGTGATAGAGCGTTTCAAACTCCGCCTTCGTATTCACCCACTCATCATCGAGTTCTTCCATATCAAGAAAGATTTCAAACCGATCACAGAAGTCTTCATACGAAAGACTGCGCCCCGGCTTCTCCTTGCCCTCAATATTCTTCTCTTCCCACTCTTTAAGTTCCCGATCGGCATCCTTGTTCTTCCACGCATCCAGGATTGACAGATCATCCTTCGCCTGGGCATAGTTAATGATTGTCTGTACACGATCACACCATGCAAGAAATTCTCTTGTGCGCTCTGTGATGGAGAGTTTGCGGTTCTGCAGAATGGTCACCGCTTCCTTCTGCACCCACTCCATGAATGCGACCAGCTGCGGATCTTCCTCATCATCCTCACAATCACCCGGAAGTTCAATATCAATGAGCTGCTCCGGCTCCGTTCTGCCAAAAAGGATCCTTCCGACTTCTTCGCATGAAAGACTCAGCGCCTTCTGCTCCACCTGTCCATACACAAGGGAAAAGCGCGGATACTCTGTGCAGACTTCACACAGTGCCTCCTCGCCTAAAGCTGTATACAGATCACACAAATTGTTATCGTTGAGCATCGCACAGCGCTTCGGTCCCTTCAACTTGAAGCGATAACCGCCATCCTCCGCTACAAACATACTCTCCCGAAGCCGGTCCCCGAACGGTCCCTCAACACTCCGATAATATTCATAGGAATCTTCATCAATATCAATCTCCCATCCCGCACAGCAGCTGTCCTTGCAGCGGCTTGCAATACAGGAGAATTCATCATAATATTCCGGCACACGCAGAATCACGATACACGCCTCTCTTCCTCATAATCATTATCCGATACCGGATTCAGCTTATCCCAGTCCGGATCTTCCGTTCCCTTAAAGTGGTTATAGCCAATATAGCCGATGCACCAGATCAGACCGGTCAGCGTTGTGGAAAACAGAATCTTGATTGCACAGGCAATCACCAGATTGAACGTAATTGTTTCTGCGGAAAAAGCCGCAACAATGATCATAACCGGATGCACAAGCATCTTCCACAATCCAAAATACACCGAACAAATGACTCCGATCGCATAACAGATTATTGCACATAACATACTGATATGCCTCTTCATAATTAACACGCTCCTCTTCTAAAACAATGTGACTATATTTCCCGTTCGGATGGTTTCTCTCAGATTCAAAACCCTCTGATTGGAAGAACCGCGAAACTTTAACGTAATATCCTTCAATTCCTCACAGAAAGGTCCATCCACCAACACATCAATCATAGAAAGTAATTCATCGGTATCCTCGGTATGCCGTCTCCCTCCGGCAACCAGATCCTTATCATATATATATCCCGTAAACGCCCAGACATTCTTCCCTGGATACTGTGCAACGACTTTTCTCATAAAAGGCACCAGTTCCTTCTGATTCTCCGGCTCAAACGGCTCCCCGCCGAGAAGTGTGATCCCGGTGATATAATCCGGTGCCAGCGAATCAAGTACCTCCTGCTGCACCTTCTCATCAAAAGGCTCCCCATATCCGAAATCCCATGTCTGCGGCTGAAAACACCCTTTACAGGCATTCCTGCATCCCGAGACAAACAGTGTCGTTCTACACCCGGTGCCGTTGGCTATATCGCAATATTTAATTCCTGCATAATTCATTACATTTTCTTCTTTCCCAGCACTTTGATACAGATTCCCGCAACCAGGAGGAATACAACAATAGCGGCACCTAACAGGTAACGGATATCAAACGTTCCGGTCTTCGGAGTCTTATCCACCTTCGATGGCTTCTTTGTCGTATTTCCCGCTGCGATCGTATCATCAACCGTCGTATCATCGCCAGAACTGTTACTATTGCTGTTCTGACTGTTACTCTGGCTGTTATTCTGGCTGTTGCTCTGACTATTATTCTGACTGCTATTCTGGCTGTTGCTTTGACTATTGTTCTGACTGTTATTCTGACTGTTGTTTTGGCTGTTGCTCTGACTCTGGCTGTTACTCTGACTCTGACTCGTCTGACTGTTCTGGCGGTTTTGACTGCTCTGTCCCGCATTCGCATCCACAACTGTATTGACCGTCATCGTATTATAGCTGGAGTCTGTCAGTTCTCTTACCGTCAGAGTTACCGGCATGGTCGAGTAAGCCTGTTTTACCGTAAAGTTTAAGGTCACAAACGTCTCATTGCCGGAATATGTCTGATTTAAGATCGATGAAATATTGAGCACCGGTCCGCCATTCTCCGTCACTTCGGAGATGAGCTGTACATTGTTTGTATTCGAAGATACGGAAGATGCCCATGTCGCTCCGGTGTAGGTGAGCGCATCGCTGTTGTACGCAAGCTTTACCGCAAACGTCGACAGACCCGGGTTATTGCTCAGCACAATACGCGCCGTAACCGTATCCCCAACCTTTGCATTATCCGTTGTGCCAAGTGTAAGATTGATGCTCGCCGCATATGTTGTCACCGGTGTGGCAGCCAGGCTGATCACCAATGTCATACAGATTCCTAATAACAGTTTCGTTAATTTCTTCATCCTTCGTCCTATATCCTTTTCGCTATTACAACAAGCCGTCCGTTCTCAACCGTGTACTCACAGGTCGATAACATGATCGTGCTGTCCCCATAGGAGAGGTGCTCTCCCGTGTCATAAAGTTGGTTTTCGCTGATAAAATCGAGCAGTTCCTGAAATTCCCCCCGGTTCTCATAATTGCGGAACCAATAGTATCGAAAGCCCGACTCGTCATTGTTGCGCACATGTGTCTTGATAACCGCCACGATCTGATAAGTTCCCGTCTCATAGATCGTATCAAACGAGATCGTCGGATGCTTCTTATAGAATTTCTGATCCAGATAGTAATCCAGATCACCAAACATACTGCCGTCCCTCGTATTGTGTCCGTAGATCACAATGTTACTGTCGAGCGGCTTAACCTGAGTGTCCGTATCGACAAAAGGTGCTCCCTTGTTGTCTTCTTTCCCCTCAAAATTGTGGTTCAGATAATAATCTGCCCCTGTCGTGTCCTGCATAACCGGATAATCGATCGGTGTCCCGTCAACTTTGATCCATCCCACGACATCCGGATACATACTATATAATATAGCATATTGGTCCAGGATTGCAACCTTGTGATTGTCATCCGAGTCCTCATCTGCCGCCTTCGCCAATTGTTCTTTTTCCTGCCGCACGTATGCGAGTACCGCATCCTCACGCACCGCTTTCATCTGAAAATAAAGAAGGGATAATAACAACACTACCGCCATAGCGAGGAAAGAGACTGCAATCCGCTTGCACACCTTCTCCATTGTTCGTCTATGGCGGTTCTTACTCGTATGATTCGATAGTCCGTACAGGAACGCATCCCCCACCCACGTGGAAAAAACATTCCCGTTTTTTAAGCTCCGATACAGCTTCTGATTCTGCTTATCATCATCCAAATCATTCTGAGTGCATATTTGTTCAATTTCTTTTACGTCATCCAGATATTCGCTTCCGCTCTCCGGATGATTTCCCTCATTTCCAAAGGAAGCCGGCACCGATGAAGACCTGTTCTCATATAAGTGAGCGTATTTTGTCTTCTTCTCGTTGTCCATACTTAATTATAAATTATGAAAATGTTACATTCTCTCCGTTACATTTCTTGAGCAACATCAGTACATCGACCAGTGTCACACTGCCGTCACCGTTGACATCCGCAAGTGCCTGCTGCTCGGTTGTCAGACTACGAACACCGTTGTAGTACTGCAGTGCATAGGTTGCATCGATCAGGTTGATCTTACCGTCCTCATTGATATCACCGCGCTTGGAACCAGCCTTAAACGTTACCGTACACTTGCTGGTGTTGGATGTCAGATTGGCACTCTCCGATGCATTCTCCAACTCTGCAACCGCACATGTAATGTCTGCCGTCTCCCCAGCCTGTGCACGTCCTCCGACCTCAAAATTCAAAGTTAAAAAATCGCCGGTAATCGTTGTGTCATCCGTTCCCACGAAACTGATCGTAACCAGACCATTGCCCTCAGAATCCACACCCTGATACTCCGTCATACAGTTCAGATATACGAGAGCCTTCGGAGAAACCGTATAACTTCTGTAAGACAGTTTCGATGCATCATAGGTAACCTGAAGCTTCATTGCATTAAATCCCGTATTCGCAGTAATCTTGACCGGAATTGAAAATGACTTAAGCTTTCCTGTATCAAAGGAATACAGCTTCTGTGTCAGCGAACTTGTTGTCTCAAGTGTAACGCCTCTTGATCCGGCCAGAGCGTTATCCATCTTGCATGTAATCAGATCTGCTCCGGTTCCTCGAATATTCGCTGCATTGGCACCAACCGTACTCGCTGTAAAACTTGTAATCTTATACGTTGCAATAACGGAATCCACAGACTTCGTTACTTTCAGTTTGATCGTAGCGATCGTACCGCTTGCTTTCACATTCCTGGTGTTCGTTGTTCTCAGGCTGACGATCGATGCGCTTGTATCAAAGCCCGCATTCAATCCATCCGCTTCCACACCTGTCATGGAGAAGCATTTCACAGCTTCCTGCGTCGTTGCATCCACAAAGGACAATTCCCCGACGATTTCCTCTACGTTTAATTCCTGTGTAGCAGTCAGTGTTAAGCTTACTTCCTGTCCGCGCTCCAAAGACACCTTGCTTCCGGTCGTATTGTTTTCAACCTTAAGGCTGACAACTTTGTCAACGGTCGGTGTCGTTGTGCCTGCCGCAGGAGCCGCTTCCGTTACTGCCGTCTGGCTTAATGCAAGCGGAATCATCATCGCAAACAACAATACCGCTGCCAGTAATTTTTTACCGCTTTTATTCATTGTACTCTTCCTCATGTTATACAATCTCCTTCCATGGAAACGCATTCTTATACTTCTGTAATTTATATCGGACATAAAAACGCTATTGTTAACTTGATTATACACAAAATCTCCATAAAAGTACAGTCAGAAAAAAGCGACAAGTTTCCGGTGGCAAAGCATAGAAACCTGTCGCTTTTTAATATTCTACAGATGCAGCACGCGCTCCTTGATCTCCTGCGTACGTCCCTGATTCCAGAACTGTGTTCCGATGTATCCGCATGTACGGCGGGCAACGCTCATCTTGTCCTGATCACGGTTGCCGCAGTTCGGGCACTCCCAGATCAGTTTGCCGGAGCCTTCCTCCTCGACGATCTTGATCTCTCCGTCGTAGCCGCATACCTGACAGTAATCACTCTTGGTATTCAGCTCGGCATACATGATGTTGTCGTAGATGTATTTCATAACGGACAATACCGCCTCGATATTGTTCTGCATATTCGGAACTTCCACGTAGCTGATCGCGCCTCCCGGAGAAAGCTTCTGGAACTGCGACTCGAATTTCAGCTTGTCGAACGCATTGATCTCCTCGGTCACATGTACGTGATAGCTGTTCGTAATATAGTTACGATCCGTAACACCCTTGATGATACCGAAACGCTTCTGTAAGCATTTTGCAAACTTATAGGTTGTGGACTCAAGCGGAGTACCGTACAGACTGAAGTCGATGTTCTCCTTCTCTTTCCACTCCTGGCAGGCATCGTTGAGTCTCTGCATTACCTTTAATGCAAACGGCGTTCCGATTTCCGGATCCGTGTGCGATACGCCGGTCATATAACGGGTACACTCGCAAAGTCCTGCATAACCAAGAGAAATGGTCGAATAACCGCCGAACAGAAGCTTGTCGATCGGTTCTCCTTTGCCAAGGCGCGCCAAGGCGCCGTTCTGCCAGAGGATCGGAGCAACATCCGATGGCGTGCCGAGCAGTCTCTTGTGTCTGCACATGAGTGCACGGTAACAAAGCTGCAGACGTTCGTCCATGATCTTCCAGAACTTGTCCATGTCTCCCTCGGAAGAACATGCCACATCAACCAGATTGATCGTTACAACCCCCTGATTGAAACGTCCGTAATATTTCGGTTTGTTTGTCTCAGGATCAACATACGGTGTCAGGAAACTGCGGCAGCCCATGCAGGTATAGCAGTGTCCCTCGCCGTTCTTATCCACTTTAAGTTCTTTCATCTTCTTCTCAGAAATGTAATCCGGAACCATACGCTTTGCAGTACATTTTGCTGCAAGCTCTGTCAGATACCAGTACTTGGAATCCTCATGAATGTTATCCTCCTCAAGCACGTAAATAAGCTTCGGGAATGCCGGTGTGATAAATACACCCTTCTCATTCTTAACACCCTGGATTCTCTGGTGCAGCATTTCCTCGATGATCGCTGCAAGGTCGGTTCTCGTCTGACCTTCCGGCACTTCATCCAGATACATGAATACGGTGATAAAAGGCGCCTGTCCGTTGGTGGTCATCAGAGTGATCACCTGATACTGGATCATCTGCACGCCGCGGTTGATCTCTTCCTTTACACGCAGCTCGGCAACCTTATTGATCTTCTCCTCGTTGAGTTCCAGACCGACCGCCTCAAATTCCTTACGCACCTGCTGGCGGAACTTCTCACGGCTGACCTGCACGAACGGAGCCAGATGCGAAAGTGAAATACTCTGTCCGCCGTACTGGGAACTTGCAATCTGTGCGATTGCCTGTGTTGCGATATTGCAGGCAGTCGAGAAGCTCTTCGGCGGATCGATACGAGTCTCGCTGATAACCGTTCCGTTCTGTAACATATCTTCCAGATTGACCAGACAGCAGTTGTGCATGTGCTGCGCAAAATAGTCGGCGTCATGGAAATGGATCAGGCCTTTTTCATGTGCCTCCACAATATCTTCCGGCAGCAGGAAACGTTTCGTGATATCCTTGCTGACCTCGCCCGCCATATAGTCACGCTGTACGCTGTTCACCGTCGGGTTCTTGTTGGAATTCTCCTGCTTTACCTCCTCGTTGTTGCAC
>CAKRKX010000028.1 GCA_934358675.1 uncultured Agathobacter sp.
GAAAAGACTATGACTTAATAGTTAAAAAGACCTTGGAGAGGGTCTCTAAAAACTACTACTATATAATACGAGGAAACAAAAAGTGCAACAGATACACGGTGGCGATATTTACCGTAATCAAGTGAATATGGATTTCTCGGTCAATACAAATCCGCTTGGAATGCCACAGACGGCGCGTGAGGCGTTGCAGAATGCGGTGTTGCATGCGGACGAGTATCCCGACCCGCAGGCACAGACGTTACGCGAGTCGGTTGCATCGCATTTTGCGGTTCCGGACGAGTGGCTTTGTTTTGGAAACGGCGCGTCGGAGCTTTTTTTGGCGATCGTGCATACACTTCGACCAAAGAAGATATTGATTCCGGTTCCGTCGTTTTACGGATATGAACATGCGGCGAAAGCGGCGGAATGTGAGATTGTGACGTATCCGCTCGAGGCGGAAAATGATTTTACTTTACAGGATGATTTTCTGGAGATGCTTACGAAAGACATCGATCTTGTCTTTCTCGCCAATCCGAACAATCCGACCGGACGATGTGTGGACAAAGCGTATGGTCTGCGGCTTCTGCAAATCTGCAAAGAAAAGCATATGAAAGTGGTACTCGATGAGTGTTTTATCGAGTTCGTGGGTGAGGATGCTTCCTTTATGGAGCAATTGGAGGAATTTTCAAATCTGATCCTTGTGCGCGCGTTCACGAAGATCTATGCGATACCGGGGGTGCGGCTCGGGTATCTGTTGTGTAGTGATACGGAGTTTTGTAAAAAAGTACAAAGACAGCTTCCGGAATGGAATCTCTCGACGTTTGCGCAGGCGGCGGGAATTGCGGCGATCCGTGAGTACGCGTATGTGAAAGAGAGCGCGGATTTTGTGAAAAGAGAGCGCTTTTTTCTGGAAAGTAAATTAAAAGAACTGGGGATGAAAGTGTATCCGGGAGATGCCGATTACCTTTTGATCTACACGAAGATTCCGCTCTACGAGCGGCTACTGAAGCGGCAGATCCTGATTCGGGATTGTTCGAATTTTGCGGGACTGACAAGCGGGTATTACCGCATTGCGGTGCGGACGAGAGAAGAAAACGAGACGTTATGGAAAGCGATAGGTGAGTGCATTGAATCAAATTGAGCAGTTGCTGCCACAGGAAATTGAAAAGAGGAGCTTTGAGATCATCGGTGAGGAGCTTGAGGCGCGCGGAATCGTGCTGCCGAAGGAACAGGAGATGATCACGAAGCGCGTGATCCATACGAGCGCCGACTTTGAATATACCGAAACGTTGACGTACTCAAAGGATGCGGTGCGGATCGCCGAGGATTTGATCTGTGAGGGCGCGGACATTGTGACGGACACGAATATGGCGCTTGCCGGAATCAATAAGAAGGCGCTTGCCACATTCGGCGGGGAGGCACATTGTTTTATGGCAGATCCGACGGTGGCACGGCTTGCGAAGGAGCGCGGTACGACACGTGCAACGGTCAGCATGGAGATGGCGGCAAAGATTGACAAGCCGGTAATCTTTGCGGTGGGAAATGCGCCGACGGCTCTGATCCAGTTGTATAAGATGATGCAACAGAGCGGCTGGCGTCCGGCATTCGTGATCGGTGTTCCGGTCGGTTTCGTCAATGTCGAGGCGGCAAAGGAACTGATCTTAGAGTCGGATGTGCCGTATATTGTCAATCGCGGGCGCAAAGGCGGCAGCAATGTGGCGGCGGCGATCTGTAACGCGTTATTGTATGAACTGACGAGATAGAAATTGAGGGAAAGCGATGCGCTATGGATTTACGACGGGAAGCTGTGCGGCTGCGGCGGCAAAAGCTGCGGCATATATGCTTCTGAGTGGAAGACAAAAGAATACGATCACGATCGATACGCCCAAAGGGATTCCTTATACGACAGAAATCCTTGACATTTCCCGTGGCGAAAAGCGTGTGCGCTGTGCAGTCAGAAAAGACGGCGGTGACGATCCGGATATCACGAGCGGAGCGCTTGTGTATGCGCTGGTCGGCTTCAGGGCGGTGCAGAATTTATCGGGTATAACCGCGAAGAATCGTGTAAATGGTGAGCGGCAGGACGAAGAGGAACAAGCAGAGTGTGAAATTGCAGGAACTGCTTACGTCTACATTGACGGCGGTATCGGCGTAGGGAGAGTGACTAAGCCCGGTCTTGACCAGCCGGTCGGTAATGCGGCAATCAATCATGTGCCCCGCGAGATGATCACAAAAGAGGTTCTTGAAGTATGTGAACTTTTGGATTATAAGGGCGGTTTAGATGTTGAAATCTCTGTGCCGGAGGGCGAGGAACTGGCGAAGCAGACCTTTAATCCGAGACTGGGGATCGTCGGCGGCATCTCGATCCTTGGCACGAGCGGAATCGTGGAACCGATGAGCAATCAGGCACTTCTCGATACGATCAGGGTGGAACTGAACCAAAAGCGGGTGGAAGGATACGATTGCGTGGCGATTGCACCCGGAAATTACGGTTTGGATTTTATGAAAAAGGCGTATGGATACAATCTGGACCGTAGCGTAAAATGCAGTAATTTTATCGGAGCAACAATCGATATGGCGGTGGAGATGGGCTTTCAGACGATGCTTCTGACCGGACACATCGGAAAGCTGATCAAAGTTGCGGGAGGCATTATGAACACGCACTCGAAGGAAGGAGACTGCCGTATGGAGCTTCTGACCGCGTTTGCAATCCATGAGGGTGTGAGTGCCGAGGTGGCAGATGAGATTCTTTCCTGTGTAACGACGGAAGAGGCGGTACGTCTTTTGCGCGAAGCGGGAAAGCTGCAGCAAGTGATGGACTACGCGATGGAGCGTATCCTGTTTTATCTGAATAAGCGCGCGGCAGGCAGGATGCAGGTGGAATGCATCATGTATGACAATGCGTTTGGCGAACTGGCGAAAAGTAAGGAGGCAGATCAATGGTTTACTTTGTTGGAGCGGGATCGGGAGCAGTCGATCTGATCACGGTGCGCGGAATGCGCCTGTTGCAAAAAGCAGATGTGATCATCTATGCGGGATCTCTGGTCAATCCGGAACTGCTGGATTATGCGAAGGACAACTGTCAGATATATAACAGCGCAAAGATGACGCTGGATGAGGTGATCGCTGTCATGAAGGACGCACATGAGCAGGGACAGGAACTTGTCCGGCTGCACACCGGTGACCCGAGTGTGTACGGTGCAATCCGTGAGCAGATGGATGCACTGGATGCACTTGGTATAGAATATGAGAGCTGTCCGGGCGTGAGTGCCTGTTTCGGTGCGGCGGCATCGTTGAATCTGGAGTATACACTTCCGGATATCTCACAGTCGCTGATCATCACGCGCATGGAAGGAAAGACAAAAGTACCGCCAAAGGAGAGCATTGAAAGCTTTGCGGCGCATCAGGCTTCCATGGCAATCTACTTAAGTACCGGAATGTTAGAGGAATTGAGCCGACGGCTGATCGCGGGCGGATATGAGGCTAAGACTCCTGCGGTGATCGTGTACAAGGCAACCTGGCCGGAGGAGGAGGCGTATACCTGTACGGTCGGCACACTTGCTGATACGGCGGAGGCTCATCACATTACAAAGACGGCACTTGTGCTCGTTGGGGATGTGATCACGCATCAGCATTATCAGAAGTCACGGCTTTATGCGCCGGATTTCTCCACAGAATTTCGTGAGGCAAAAGAATGAAACTTGCAATCATCAGTTTTACGGAAAATGGAATCGCGTTATCACAAAAAATTGCGGAGCGGGTAATAGACCTTAATGTACAATTGTATACGAAGTGTTCCCGCTATCAAGATAAAGCCGACATATGTGAAAACGGTATTCGGGGAGTAACGCAGGCGGTATGTGAGGCAAAAGATCCTTCGACAGAGAAACATAAGATCCGGTTTGTCGAGGAATCACTTGCGGAATGGGCGAAGCAGCACATGATAGAGGATGAAGCAATCCTCTTTATCGGGGCATGCGGGATTGCGGTCCGTGCGATTGCACCGAATCTGACCGACAAGCTGCATGATGTTCCGGTGCTTGTGATGGACGAGATGGGACAGTATGTCATCCCAATCCTTGCGGGACATGTGGGAGGTGCAAACGAACTGGCACATATGCTGGCGGATGCAATGCTGGCGCAGGAGGTTATTACGACGGCTACGGATATTCAGGACAAGTTCGCGGTCGATCTGTTTGCAAAGAAGCATCATTTGCAGATATTAAATAAGGACGGCATCGCGAAAGTGTCCGCAAAAGTTCTTGCAGGAGAAGAGATTACAATTTCCATCGAACATGCATTTCCGAAGAAAAGCAAGGCTTGTATGTATGATGCGGAGAATGATACATATAGAGGTGACAACACAAAATTGTGTAGCAGACAGGATTCACCTGATGAAAGTGTCTTACATGATAATATGTTACGTTTGGTAGCGTATCCACCCACAGAAAAAGTAGATATCATAGTAGCGGAAGATCCAAAACAATATGACACATTGATCTACTTACGCCCCAGGCAGTATGTCGTAGGCATGGGCTGCCGGAGAGACAAAGATCCGGCACAGCTTATCGCTTTTTACAGGGAGACATTAAAGGATGCGGGGATTGAGGAGGAGCAGGTCTATGCGATTGCCTCGATTGATAAGAAGAAGGATGAGGCCGGACTGATCGCGATCAGTCAAAAGGCAAGGATTCCGTTTTTGATATATACCGCAGAGGAACTGCTTAAGGTGGACGGCGATTTCCATGCATCGGCGTTTGTTGCGTCGCAGGTGGGGGTGGACAATGTCTGCGAGCGTGCGGCTTTGACAGGCTGCGGAGCAAATGGAAAACTGATTTATGAGAAGCATGCGAAAGACGGCATGACAATTGCAATTGCAAAAAGAGAATGGAGTGTAACGTTCGATGAAAAATAGAGTGTATGTGATCGGTATGGGGCCGGGCAATGAGAATATGATGACGGGCGAGGCACTTGCGGCGCTCGAGGAGTCGGAGGTCATTGTCGGCTATACGGTCTATATAAAATTACTGGGTGAGCGGTTTGCGGATAAGACGCTTCTCACCACGCCGATGCGGCAGGAGGAGGAGCGCTGCAGACTCTGCTTTGATGAGGCGGCAAAAGGCCATAAGGTGTCGCTGATCTGCAGCGGGGATGCGGGTGTCTACGGACTCGCATCACTGATGTTTGAGGTTGGGAAGGAATATCCGGAAACGGAAGTGTATGTGATTCCCGGCATTACTGCGGCAAACAGCGGAGCAGCCGTGCTCGGCGCGCCGTTAAATCACGACTTTTGCGTAATTTCACTGAGCGATCTGCTGACCCCTTGGGAGAAGATCGAAAAACGACTTCTTGCGGCGGCACAGGGCGATTTTGCGATGGCAATCTACAATCCGTCGAGCCACAAGCGCAAGGATTATCTGCAAAAAGCGTGCGATATTCTTCTTACTGTCATTGAGCCGGAGCGGCCTTGCGGTTATGTGGAGAATATCGGAAGAGAGGGCACGAGGGCGGTCTGTTGTACGCTCGGGGAATTGCGAAACGCCGAAGTCAATATGTTTACAACCGTTTTTATCGGCAATCAGGGAACCGAGATCATAGATGGAAAGCTGGTTACAAAGAGAGGGTATCAAATTGAACGAAATACTGATCTTCGCGGGAACAACGGAAGGTAGAGAACTGTCTGAATGTCTCGCAAATGCAAAAATGCGCCACACAATCTGTGTTGCGACAGAATATGGGGAAGTCGTGCTCGGCGGGCATCCTTATGCCACGATCCATCAGGGACGCATGGATGAAAAGGCAATGCTTGTGTTTATGCAGCGTGGGGAATATGCGCTTGTCGTCGATGCAACGCACCCGTATGCAACCGTTGTGACGGAAAATATTAAGGCTGCGGCAAAAGCCTGTGATATGCCGTATCTTCGTCTGCTCAGAGACACAGGGGCAGAGGATGCGGCGGAAGGCATCGCTCGATTTGCGGACAATGAGGCGTGTGCGGAGGCACTTGAGAACGTTCATGGAAATATTCTACTTACGACCGGAAGCAAGGAACTTTCTGTGTACTGTAAGAACCCGTCTGTGAAGGAACGCCTTTTTGTGCGCGTGCTTCCGGGGATGGAGAGCATTTCACTCTGCCATGAGCAGGGGATTACAGGAAAGCAGATCATCGCGATGCAGGGACCGTTTTGTGTGGAGATGAATGAGGCACTGATCCATCAGTACAAGATCGCATGTCTTGTTACAAAGCAGAGCGGCGCAAATGGTGGTTATCAGGATAAGATTACGGCGGCAAAGAACGCCGGGATTCCGGTGTATGTAATCGGACAAAGTGAATCGGCAGAGGGGCTGTCGTTTGCGCAGGTGTGCCAAAAATTAGAGCAGTTATCCGGGCAGAAGATTTTGCCACAGTCACAGATGGAGATTATTCTTGCGGGAATCGGCATGGGCGATGAATGGTCATTGACTGCGGAGGTGCAGCAGGCGATCCGAAATGCTGACTATCTATTCGGTGCGGGCCGGATGATCGAAGGTTACACACCGCGGATCGAGAAGAAACCGTATTATCTGGCGGAGCAGATCATTCCGTATTTAAGTCAGGTGCAGCAGTCCGGGAATCTGCAATCGAAGAAAGCGGTTATTCTGCTTTCCGGGGACAGCGGATTCTACAGTGGCTGTCAGAACTTGTATGAAAAGCTACAGGAAGCGTGTAAGGAACAGACATTGCAGGCGAGTGTGCGTGTGCTTCCGGGAATCTCATCGGTTTCCTATCTGGCATCGCGTGTCGGTGTCGGATATCAGGATGCAAAAATTTTGAGTATGCATGGCAAGAAGCTTTACAATCTGACAAGGACAATCTGTTATGAAAAGAAGACGTTTGTGCTTGTATCGGGCGTCGAGGATATAAAGCGGATCGGGCAGCAGTTGATCGAAGCGGGACTTTTCACATGTAAGGTGCTCATAGGCTACCAATTGTCGTACCCGGATGAGGAGATTCTTACGCTCACACCGCAGGAGTGTACCGCGTGTGAGAAGAAGGGCTTGTATATCTGCCTGATTTTAAATCCGGCGGCGAAAGAAAAACCGCTCACACACGGTATGCCGGATGATACCTTTATCCGCGACAAGGTTCCGATGACGAAGGAAGAGGTGCGTGAGGTCAGTATCTGTAAGTTACATCTGCATGAGAATGCCATCGTCTATGATGTGGGGAGTGGAACCGGATCGATCGCGATGGAGATGGCGGCGCGCTCGGAATCCGTCCGCGTGTATGCCATCGAGCGAAAGCCGGAGGCGGTCGCACTGATCGAGAAGAATTGTAAGCAGCTTGGACTTGAAAATATTGAGATCGTGGAAGTCGAGGCACCGGACGGACTGGAGGAACTTCCGGCTCCGACGCATGCGTTTATCGGCGGAAGTGGCGGTAACTTAAAAGAAATATTGAATGTTTTATATCATAAGAATCCGACGATGCGCATTGTGATCAATGCGATCAGTATGGAGACATTCTGCGAGATGCGGGAAGTTCTTTCGGTATTTCCAATCGAGCAGGAGGAGATTGTGCAGATGCAGGTAAGCCGGGCAGCAGTCGCAGGCTCGTATCATCTGATGAGAGCGGAAAATCCGGTATGGATCTGTGCATTCAGTTTTAAGAAGCAATGAAGTTGATTTATGAAGTGTTTCGGAATTGCAAAAAATCATTGGATGTGAAAGAGAAAGTATGGAATTGAGGGAAGGAGGCTGCCTTGAAACTTCGACGAATCATGCTTGCCGCACCAAAGAGCGGGAGCGGTAAGACGACGATCACCTGTGCGTTATTGCAGGCATTAAAAAACAGGGGCGAACAGGTTATCTCGTACAAATGTGGTCCCGATTATATTGATCCGATGTTTCACAAAACTGTGATCGGTGTTCCTTCGAAGAATCTGGATACCTTTTTTACAGGCGAAGCGGTAACAAAATCGTTGTTTTTACAGGATCGAAGCGAGGATGATTTTGCGGTCATCGAGGGTGTCATGGGACTTTACGATGGACTCGGCGGCGTGCGTGAGGAAGGTTCGTCCTACCATCTGGCAAAGGTGACAGACACTCCGATCATTCTTGTGGTAGATGCCAAAGGCATGGGGCGCTCCATTCTTCCGATGATCGCCGGATTTCTTGCCTATGATACGGAGCATCTGATCCGTGGTGTGATCCTAAACCGGATGTCTGCGATGTATTACGGCACGATCAAGCCGCTCATCGAGGCGGAGCTTCCGGTAAAAGTCGTGGGGTATGTGCCGGATCAAAAGGACGGAACGCTTGCCAGCCGCCATCTGGGTCTTGTGATGCCGCAGGAGATCCCGGATCTTCGCAGGTCACTGAATGAACTTACCATGATGGTCACACAGACGGTCTCTGTGGATGAAATGATCGCAATTGCAGAGACAGCACCGGAAATTGCAGGCGAGGAATTTCATCCTTACGGAAGAAAGCAGGAAGAGACGCGTCCGGTGATCGCGGTCGCAAAAGATGAGGCATTCTGCTTTTACTATGAGGACAATCTTCGGATGCTGCAAGAGTGTGGTGCAGAAATAAAATATTTTTCGCCGATCCATGATAAAGCGTTTCCGGCTGGCTGCGCGGGAATCCTTCTCGGCGGAGGTTATCCGGAGCTGTATGTGAGAGAACTGAGTGAAAATGAACCGATGAAAGCGGCGATACGGCAGGCTGTCGAGGCGGGAATGCCGATGGTTGCGGAGTGTGGCGGATTTTTATATCTTCACGAGTCAATCACAACACAGAGTGGAGAAAACTATCCGCTGGTTGGTGTAATCAGAGCACAGTGCAGCTATAAAAACAAACTTGTTCGGTTCGGCTATATCGAACTGGAAGAGAAAGAGAGTAATTTTCTTCCGGAGGGCGAGCGCATCCGTGCGCACGAGTTTCATTATTTTGACAGTACCGACAACGGAGAGAATTGCGTGGCAACGAAGCCGTTGACCGGACGAACCTATCCGTGTGTGATCGATCATGACAACTTGTGGCTTGGTTTTGCACATCTGTATTATCCGTCGAATCCGGGATTTGTGTCTTCTTTTATAAAAAAGGCGCAAAATTTCAAATGAAAATTATGTAGTATTAAAAACTACATAACATGGAACAAAATACAATTTAACATTGACAAAGATACAACGTTCTTCTATACTGAAAATTGTTTGATAGTCAAACAATTTTCAGAGTATGGAGGAAGCAAATGAGTACAGTAGAACATAAATCGAAATTTAAGGAGCTTCGCATCGGTGATAAGATTGCGAAGCTTCCGATCATTCAGGGCGGAATGGGAGTTGGTGTAAGCCTGAGCCGCCTTGCAGGTGCTGTGGCAAAAGAGGGCGGAGTCGGCGTGATTTCAACAGCACAGATCGGGTACGATGAAGATGGTTTTGAGAACGACCAGGCAGAATGTAATCTGCGAGCTATTCGGAAACATATTAAGCGTGCAAAGGAGATTGCGTGCGGCAACGGACTTGTCGGTGTCAATATTATGGCTGCCTTAAAGCATTATAAGGAGCATGTCAGAGCTGCTGTTGCTGCCGGAGCGGATGTGATCATTAGCGGTGCAGGTCTGCCAATGAATCTTCCTGAGTTGATCGGCGAAAAGTGCAGAACGAAGATCGCTCCGATCGTTTCGTCAAAACGTGCCACCCGGCTGATCTTAAAAATGTGGGCACATCATTATGACCGTACCGCGGATTTTATTGTGATCGAGGGACCGAAGGCCGGCGGACATCTTGGCTTTTCCAATGAGCAGTTGAGTGATATTGCATCCATTGATTTTGACAGGGAAGTGCAGGAGATTGTTGCCTGCAAAGAAGAATACGAAGAGAAGTTTCACACAAAGATTCCGGTTATTGTTGCCGGTGGGGTGTTTGACCATAAAGATATTGTTCATGCGATGGAACTGGGGGCAGATGGGGTTCAGATTGCCAGCCGATTTGTGGCGACAAAAGAATGCGATGCTTCAGAGGCATATAAACAGGCATATGTGGCGGCTTCAGAAGCGGATGTGGAGATTATTCAAAGTCCGGTCGGAATGCCGGGGCGTGCGCTTCACAATGCGTTTATCGATCGCCTGAAGAATGACCGGCTTCCAATAAAAAAATGCTACAACTGTCTTGAAAAATGTAATCCGGCAAAAGTTCCGTATTGCATTACCAAAGCTTTGATCGATGCGGTAAAAGGAGACGTTGAAAACGGACTGGTATTCTGTGGAGCAAATGTCGGAAGAATCCATAAAATGACAACCGTGCACGAATTGATGCAGGAATTGACACAAGCATAGCTATTTTTTCTTAATATGAATCTCCGGAATTGCCACGCTGTCATAGCAGGCGTCCGGGGATTCCTCCACTTTTGGGTCAGACTTTGACTCTGTGACTTTATGCGTGTGGATCTCCGGAATTGCCACATTGTCGTAAGTAAGATCGTAATGATGTTTTTTCTGTTTTTCAGCATTGGCACGTTTCTGAAACAATTTCATAAATAATCCCATAATAAGTATCCCCCTTAGTTATAGCACATTGATAAAAAATGTGATCACAAGACTGTTGATGAAATCTGCAAAGAGACTTCCGATCAGCGGGATGAGCAGATATGCCTTTACGGAAGGAACATAGCGGTCGCACAAAGCCTGCATGTTTGCCATCGCATTCGGTGTGGCACCCATACCGAATCCGCATGTTCCGGCGACGAGCACAGCAGCATCGTAATCTCTTCCCATAATGTTAAACTCGATAAAGTAAGTAAAGATCGCAATCAGTACAACCTGTGAAGCAAGCAGCACAACGAGCGGTAATGCGAGCTCAGATAATTCCCAAAGCTTTAAGGTGATCATTGCCATACCTAAAAACAGGGAAAGCGAGATACCACCCAGGTCGTTGATCTCACCCATGTGGATCGTAAAATGTCCGGTGTATTCCGCAATGTTACGGATGAGTGCCGCGGCGATCATCGCGCCGATGTAGATCGGGAACGTCAGGCCTGTCTTGGTCAGAAGCCACGAGATGATCGTTCCGAGTCCGATCGCAAGGATGAGCTGGAAGACAGCGGCGGCATACAGGTTGGTGTGACGCTCATGCTTCTTCTCATCCTCGACCAGTAAGCTGTCATCGCCCGAAACGGCGGTGGAAAGCAGATTTTTCTTCTCCACAAGGCGTTTGCCGAGCGGTCCGCCGACAAGACTTCCGGCGATCAGACCGAAGGTTGCGGCTGCGGTACAGATCGTGGTGGCACCGCTTACGTTGAAATCCTCGAGAACCGGGCCAAACGCACCGGCGGTTCCGTGTCCGCCGACCATGGAGATCGATCCGGTACACATACCGATGAGCGGGTTGATGTGAAGCAGCTCGGAGAGTCCCACAGCAACCAGATTCTGCGTGATAATAAGCGCAATGACAAGGGTAAGGAATACAGCCATGGCTTTACCGCCGCTTTTCAATACTTTCAGGTTCGCCTGAAAGCCGACGGAGGTAAAGAACAGTACCATGCAAACCTCACGGAGTGTGTCATCGAACGAGAAATCGGCAAGTCCGCTGACATGACCGACACAGGTCATGATCGCAAAAAGAAGTCCGCCGATTACAGGTGCGGGGATACAGAATTTTTCGAGAAAACTGATCCGCCGTCTTAAGAAGCTGCCGAGCATCAGCACTAAGACTGCCACGGCAAGCGTTTGATACATATCTAACTGAATTTTCATAGAATTCCTTTCTTTTATTCGGTCAAAACGGTGATTCCCTGTTCCTCATAGTAGGCTGCAGCGCCCGGGTGGAATGGAATCGTAATTCCCTTCGTTGCCGATGAGGCGTCAAGCTTTAAATTGAGTGAAGTCGCATATTGCAGATCACTTGTGTGATCGTAGAGTGCGGCGGTCAGTTCATTGACGGTTTCCGTGGAAAGCTTGTCGGATGCCAGCAGCACGGACTGTACCGCAAGTGTCTGTACATCGGATTCCTGACCGGTGTAGGTTCCGGCAGGAATGGTGTATTCGCTGTAGAACGGATACGCTTTCAAAAGTCTGCTGCTGCAGTCATCATCGATGTCTAGAAAACGGATGCCACAGGAGCGTGCAAGTTCTTCGATCACGCTGGTCGTAACACCGGCAGTACAGAAGAATGCATCGATCTCACCGGAAGCAAGCTTGTCCGCCGCTTCGGTGTAATCGAGCTGTACCATGGTGACGAGCTCGGATGTCAGTCCGCTCATTTTTAAGATCTGTTTCGCGTTGTTCTCGGTTCCGGATTCCTCGGCACCGATGCTCACGGTTTTGCCCTGCAGATCATTTAATGTTTCGATGTCGGAATCGGCACGGACAACGATCTGGCAGGCTTCCGGATAGAGCGAAGCAATCGCTTTGTATCCCTGATACGGTTTGCCCTTAAAGATTCCGGTTCCGCTATAGGCATCGTCGATGAAATCGTTCTGGGCGATACCAAGTTCGATGTAGCCTCCGGAGAGAAGTCTCAAGTTTGCAGCCGAACCGGCAGTTGTTTTGACTTCAAACTGGTAATCGGCATTGTCCTTTGCGACCAGTCCGGTAAAAGCAGAGGCGAACGGATAATACATTCCGCCGACGTCCGCCGCTCCGAAGCGGATCGTGCTGCCGAGCTGTCCGCATCCCGCGAGAAAAAGCAGGCACAGACAAAGCAAAAGGCATAATTTTTTCTTCATGATGTCATATTCCTCCTGTGATAATCTATTGAAAAAAAGTTGTTTGCATTATATGATGAGTAAAGCGCGTACTTTCGCGCTTCATTATAGCATAAAAAACGAAAAATTATAGGAGTAATCATATGGAAAATATAAAAATCGGTTCCCATGTCGGGATGGCGGGCAAGGAAATGTTTCTTGCATCGGTGAAGGAAGCTCACAGTTACGGAGCCAATGTGCTGATGCTCTATACAGGAGCACCGCAGAACACGAGACGGAAGGAAATCAGGGATTTAAATATAGAAGAGGGCTGGGAATATGCCAAAGAAGCCGGAATTGAGGAGATTGTGGTGCATGCGCCGTACATCATCAATCTGGCGAATACCGTAAAACCGGAGACCTTTGAGCTTGCCGTGGAGTTTCTGGAAAAGGAGATCAAACGCACTGCAGCGATGCGAAGCAAAATTCTTGTGCTGCATCCGGGATCAGCGCTGGATGCCGGCGCTGAGGCAGGTATCGCACAGGCGGTAAAAGGACTGAATATGGTGCTCGATGACAATGCGGATGATGTGTATATTGCACTTGAAACGATGGCGGGCAAAGGCAGTGAGATCGGGCGCACGTTTGAGGAATTGAAGATGATCTACGACGGTGTGCATAAGAAGGATCGCCTGAGAGTCTGCTTTGATACCTGTCACGTCAACGATGCGGGATATGATCTCATCAACAATTACGAGGGTGTTTTCCGGAAATTCGATGAGGTGATCGGACTCGAGCAGATCGCGGTCTTTCATATCAATGACAGTTTAAATCCGCTCGGGGCGCACAAGGACCGCCACGCGAACATCGGAGCGGGAACGATCGGTTTTGAGACGCTGCACCGCGTGGTACATGATCCGCGTTTTATTGATATACCAAAAATTTTGGAGACACCGTGGCTTTGCGCTGAGGGCGAGACCAAAAAGACGATCCCTCCGTATAAGGAAGAGATCGCGCGTCTGCGCGAAGCGTAATCCGGCAGGTACATCACATGAGAAAAAGCATAATCTATATAGAATGTGAAGAAAAGTGTGATGTGAATGAAAAATTTATATCCGGGAGATTGGGGAATTTTAGTAAAATACGTGCAGCTTGCCTTAAGGCGGGCAGGATATGAGGTGGCGACGGATGGGGACTTCGGGCCGAAAACCTGTCGTGCCTTAGAATCTTTTGTCGGCGAGAATAAGGCGTGTGTGGTCAATGATGCAGCGTGGAATCTGCTGCTTCCTTATCTGAGGGGGTACACGACACATATCGTAAAGTCCGGTGACAGTTTTTACAGTATTGCAAAGATGCATAACACAACGGTCGATCGCATCCGGCAGGCAAATCCGGATGCGCAGGAGGATAATCTGACGATCGGAACGATGCTTACAGTGCCGTTTGATTATGATCTGGTGGAAGAGTCGTTTCCCTATACTTCGATGCTCACGGAATGGGTGATCGACGGACTGCAGATGCGTTATCCGTTTGTCGAGACAGGAAGTATCGGGCTGAGTGTGATGGGCAATGCCATTCCTTATATCAAAATCGGAAACGGCCCGACAGAAGTGGCTTACAATGCATCGTTTCACGCAAACGAAAGCATTACGACACCGGTGCTCCTTAAGTTCGCGGAGCAGCTTTTGCAGGCGTATGCGACGGAAGAGCCGTATGAGGGCGTGAATGCCCCGAATTTGTTTGAAGAGTTTTCACTGTATCTTGTTCCGCTTGTGAACCCGGATGGTGTGGATCTGGTCAACGGCCTTCTGGATTCCGGTCGCTTTTACCGGAATGCGAAGCGGATCGCAGTTGCATTTCCGAAGATCGCGTTTCCGGACGGCTGGAAAGCCAACATCCGCGGTGTGGACTTGAATCTGCAATTCCCGGCAGGATGGCACGAAGCCAAACGGATCAAGTACGCGCTTGGATATGACCGTCCGTCACCGCGTGATTATGTCGGTCCGATGCCTCTTTCCGAGCCGGAAAGTGTGGCGATGTATCAGTTTACGAAGCTCCATGATTTTGCGCTGATCCTTGCCTACCACACGCAGGGCGAGGTCATTTACTGGCGCTATCTCAACTATGAGCCGGAGAAGTCGTATGTGATTGCACAGTATTTTGCAAGTGTGAGCGGTTACGCGGTGGAAGAGACACCGGGTGAATCCGGTTATGCGGGCTACAAGGACTGGTTCATTCAGGAATATGACCGCCCGGGTTATACCATTGAAGCGGGAAAAGGTGTCAATCCGCTGCCGATGGATCAGTTTGATAAAATTTACGAAGACAATGTGGGCATTCTGCTCGGGGGAATGACCGAACTGGAATAGGAAAAAGATGAAAGTAACCATTACGAAAAACAAAGTGACAAGTGAATACGAAGCGAGAAGAGGCCAGACGATCCTCACATTTCTGCAGATGAACCGGATCGGTGGAGTGGAAGCTCCGTGTGGAGGCATGGGACGATGCGGAAAGTGTAAAGTGACAGTCGAAGACTGTGGAGAAGTGCTTGCCTGCAGGACACTTGTCGCGGATGGCATGCACATTGTGCTCGAGAATGAGGCGCAGGCGAAGATTGCGGAGAGCGGAATCTGTCATAACGATTATCCGGCAGACGGATGTGAGGCTCTTGTCGCAGCCTGTGATATCGGAACAACAACCGTGGTCTGCCATCTGATCGACAGCACAAGCGGAGAGATTCTTGCGACGCAGAGTGCGCCGAATGCACAGAAAAGTTTCGGCGCGGATGTGGTGTCGCGCATTGAGCGTGCGGTTGCCGGGGATTTGGAGAAGATGCATGATGTGATCACCGGACAGATCAATACAATGGTAAGGCAGTTGTGTGCATCCTGTGGGAGAGCGCTTCCGGTGGAAAGACTTACGGTAGCAGGAAATACAGTGATGTGCCATCTGTTTGCGGGAATTTCACCGGAGGCAATCGGTGTGGCGCCTTTTACGCCGGAAGAATTGTTTGGAAAAGCGTATGCCGGAAAAAGTATCGGGGTGGATAGCTGTAAGACGGTGGAAATCCTTCCGTGTGTGGCGGGCTATGTAGGTTCGGATATTACCGCGGATGTGCTTTCTACGGTGCCGGAGACGTCGGACGGACAATGGCTTTTGCTTGATATCGGAACAAACGGAGAGATGTTACTCGGCAATCAGAAGGACGGTTTTGTCTGCTGTGCGACCGCTGCGGGACCTGCATTCGAGGGTGCGGAGATCACGATGGGCATGCCTGCCGCGGAGGGAGCGATCGCTTCGGTTCGATATATCAATAAACGGTTACAAGTTGAGACAATCGGCAAAAAAGAGGCAATCGGAATCTGCGGATCGGGACTGCTTGATACGCTGGCGGTGCTGCTTGCAAATGGTCTGATGGATGAGACGGGAATGTTAAAGGAAGCTTCGGAGGTTTCAGAAGAATTGCGAAGCTATGTTGGAACCTATGAGGATCAGATCTGTGTGTGGTTGACGGATCAGGTCTGTGTGACGCAGGAAGATATCCGGAATCTGCAGCTTGCAAAGGCGGCGATCGCAGCGGGAATCGAAGTTCTGTTAAAAGAAAAGGGATTTTCTTATTCCGATGTGACCGGTGTATTGCTCGCGGGCGGTTTCGGAAGTTTCTTAAATAAGGAGAGTGCGGCGGCAATCGGTCTGATTCCCAAGGAATTGCTTCCGGTCACAGAGTCTGTCGGTAACGCGGCGGGAGAAGGAGCGCGCCTTGCGGCGATTGCAGCAGATGCAAGAAATCATATAAACGAAATACAAAAAAAGATGCGATATCTGGAATTGTCCATGCATCCGTTTTTCTCGGAAATCTATATGGACTGTATCAATTTCGTATCCTACAGTGAAAACTAAAAAAACAGAGAGCAGCCTAGAAAGTCAGGCTCTCTCTGTTTTTTAATAATCGTGCTCCGTTTACAATCAAAAGAATGCCGGATACGATTCCGGTAACCAGGACGCAGATGCCGATCGCCAGTGTTCCGGCTCCGGTGCTTCCCATGGTTTTGTATGCTTTCTCGCTCATACGATCCCTCCAATATGAAATGTTAAGATTATTATAGCATAAGTTATATTGCTATTCTATGCTTTTTATACTAAAATTAACGAGTGTATGTTTTGACTATAAAAATTAGAGGAGAAAATGATGACTGATTTTGTACTTAGCTGCTGTTCGACAGCAGATCTGACAAAGGAACATTTTAACAAAAGAGAGATTTCTTACATATGTTTTCATTTTGAACTGGACGGAACGCCGTATCGCGACGATCTGGGAGAATCGATTCCGTTCGATCAGTTCTATCAGGCGATGAAGGACGGTGCGGACACCAAGACTTCGCAGATCAATGCGGAGGAGTTCTGTGAATATTTTGAAACTTTCTTAAAAGAGGGAAAGGATATTCTACATCTGACGCTTTCGTCAGGTATCTCGGGTGTGTACAATTCCGCGAAGATCGCACAGGAGATGATGCAGGAGAAATATCCGGATCGCAAGATCTATATCGTGGATTCCCTTGCCGCATCTTCCGGATACGGTCTGCTTATGGATAAGCTTGCAGATCTGCGAGATGAGGGCAGGAGCATCGATGAGATCCATGAATGGGCAGAAGCGCATAAGAAGGAAGTGCAGCATTGGTTTTTCACCAGTGATCTTACGTTTTTCATCAAGGGTGGAAGAGTATCAAAGACTGCCGGATTCATCGGCGGTGTGATGAATATCTGTCCGCTTTTGAACGTAGACTTTGAAGGAAAGCTGATCCCGCGTCAGAAAGTCCGCACAAAGAAGAAAGTGATGACAACGATTGTGGATCGCATGGAAGAACTGGCTGTGGACGGGGCGGATTATTCCGGGAAATGCTATATTTCCCAGTCTGCCTGCATCGAGGATGCAAAGGCGGTAGCGGAGCTTGTTGAGAAGCGTTTTCCGAAACTGAACGGAAAAGTTGAGATCAATCCGATCGGAACGACGATCGGAAGTCATACCGGACCGGGAACGGTCGCATTATTTTTCTGGGGAAAGGAACGAGATAATTAAATGGAACTGATTGAGATTTTAAAAGCGGTACTGTTCGGTATCGTTGAGGGAATTACCGAGTGGCTGCCGATCAGCAGCACCGGTCATATGATCCTTTTAAATGAGGTTCTGCCTCTTGATGTCAGTGAAGAATTTTACCGTATGTTTGAGGTGGTAATCCAGCTTGGCGCAATCCTTGCGGTTGTAATCCTGTTCTGGAGTCAGATCTGGCCGTTTGGCAAGAAAAACAATGTGGCGCCTTTGACGAAAAGCGGTCCGGGTGCGTGGATCAAGACAGATATTTTTAAGCTGTGGTTTCACATTTTAGTATCCTGTGTACCGGCAGCTGTCATCGGAATTTTGTTTGATGACGTGTTTGAGGCATTGTTTTATAACTATACGACGGTAGCGATCATGCTGATCCTGTTTGGTATCGCCTTCATTGTGATCGAGAATTATCACAAAGGTAAATCGGCGAAGATCAACACGGTCGCTGACATCGGTTATAATACGGCAATCCTGATCGGTCTGTTTCAGCTGATTGCGGCAATCTTCCCGGGAACATCACGTTCCGGAGCTACCATTGTCGGAGCACTTCTGATCGGCGTGTCGAGAACCGTTGCGGCAGAGTACACGTTTTTCCTTGCAATTCCGGTTATGTTCGGAGCAAGCCTCTTAAAACTGGTCAAATTCGGATTCTCATTTACGATGGGCGAGGCGGTCATTCTGATCGTCGGCATGGTTGTGGCATTCGTCGTATCACTGATCGTCATCCAGTTCTTGATGGGTTACATCAAGAAGCATGACTTTAAAGTGTTCGGATGGTACCGCATCGTGCTCGGTGTGATCGTACTGCTTGCGGGAATCGTGGGCGTGATCCATGCTTAAAGTTTATTTTGCCGATATAGCGTCTTTGCGGGACGAGGTGCATTTTGAGCAGAGTATGAGACTGGTGCTGCCGGAGCGCAGAGAAAAAATCATACGGTTGAAAGCAAAAGAAGAGCAGCTTCGGAGCCTTGCAGCAAATCGATTGCTTCGGATCGCGCTGGAAGAGGCCGGTATCGATTATGAGAGGCAGGTGTTTACCTATAATGAACATGGGAAACCATGCCTTTTGCATCAAAGTATGCATTTTAACATAAGCCATGCAGGAAATTATGCGGTTTGCGGTATCTCGGATCAACCGATCGGTGTGGATGTTGAAGTGATCACGAAGCTGGATGGTAAGCCGGATCAGGTAAGGAGGATCGCGGATCGGATCCTGACAGAACCGGAGCAGAATTTCTGGAATGATGAGCAGGGAGCTAGCGGAGCGGAACTGCTTAAGGTATGGACAAAGAAAGAGAGTTATGCCAAAATGAAAGGCATTGGTCTGTCGATCGGTCTTGAAACGATTGATACGATGGAGGGGGCGGACTTTTGCTCGTTGTTGCTTGATGAGACACATTATGTGACAGTGTGCGAGGAGTGCGCCTGTGATGAGGCAGAATTTTTGGATCGAAGCGAAGCAATCTGATATAGCATAGCAATATGCTATGAATTGAAGCTTGCAAGAAGCAAAATTCGATGATAAAATAACGTTTATATGTAGGGGTGATATCATGCATGATGAATTGACAGAAAAAGATATAGAGAAGATGGAAGCGGAGATCGAGCATCGAAAGCTTGTCGTCAGAAAACAGGCGCTGGAGGATGTCAAAGAGGCCCGTGCGCAGGGAGACTTAAGTGAGAACTTTGAGTACAAAGCGGCCAAGAAATTCAAAAATGAGAACGAAAGCCGTATCCGTTATCTTGAGAAGATGATCAAGACGGCAGTCGTTATCTCGGAGGACTCTCCGGAGGATGAAGTCGGAATGAACAATACGGTGGAACTGTATTTTGAAGACGACGATATGGTGGAGACGTATAAACTTGTGACGACGGTGCGCAGCAATTCGCTGAAGAATCTGATCAGCCGCGAGTCACCGCTCGGATCGGCAATCTTCGGACACAAGGTCGGTGACCGCTGTGAGGTCAAGGTCAATGACAGCTATTCTTATTTTGTTGAGATCCGTAAGATCGAAAATACCGTGGATGACGGCTCCGACGCATTACGTAAGTTTTAATAACAAAAGATAGGGGACAATATGAAAGTAACAGAATTATTAGAAGAAGACAAAGTAACGATTTCTTGTGAACTTTTTCCACCGAAGAAAGGTTCACAGCTTGATAATTATAAGGCAATCGTAGGAAAGATGGCAGAGTTAAAGCCGTCCTATATCAGTTGTACCTACGGTGCAACCGGCGGAACCAGTGACTATACGGTCGAGATCGCCGATACGATCAACTCTTATAGCATTCCTGCAATCGCACATCTGACCTGTGCATCTTCCACAAAGGAGAAAGTACAGTCTGTGATCGCGGAGCTGAAAGAGAGAAAAATCGAGAATATCCTTGCGCTGCGCGGTGATATTCCGGAGAATGCGGATTTCCCGCTTCCGGACCAGTATCATCATGCGATCGATCTCATTCAGGAGATCAAGGCGGCCGGAGATTTCTGTATCGGTGGTGCCTGCTATCCGGAAGGACATCCGGAGGCTTCTACCATGGATGAGGATCTGACACATCTGAAGGAGAAGGTTGAGGCAGGCTGTGAGTATCTGACAACACAGATGTTCTTTGACAACAATATCTATTATCGTTTTATGTATAAGGCTTTGCAGAAAGGCATTGATGTTCCGGTTGTTCCGGGTATCATGCCGGTAACGAATGCGGCACAGGTAAAGAGAACGATCTCTCTTACCGGAAACCTTGTTCCTGCCAAGTTCTTAAGCATTGTCGATCGGTTCGGCGATGATCCGGAGGCCATGAAGCAGGCGGGTATCGCTTATGCTACGGAACAGATCATTGACCTGATCGCCAACGGTGTCAACCACATTCATATCTATTCAATGAATAAGCCGGATGTTGCCGGAGCAATCATGGATAACTTATCAAATATCTATATAAGAGGGTAGTCGGTGGACTACCTTTTTTCTTTTCGTGTGACTTTCGTGTGACTTTTTTAGGCTACAATATTCCGGTAATCCACAAGGAGTAAGTAACATATGAAGAAACGACTATTGGTTCTTGGCTTGGTGCTTGGGCTGGGTATAGGAACTTCATCTGTGGCCTATGCAGCACAGATACCGGTAGTTTGTCTAACGGAACAGGAACAGTTTGAATATTATAAGGACAGCGATGAGGAGACGAAAGTCAATCGTCTTGCGTTAACCCAGTTTACCGGGATGGCGCAGGGAGATATGCGTACGCAGACGATCCGGCTCCATAACAGTAGCAGTCATCGCGCCAATTTCTATATTACGAAAGCAACCATCAACGCTCTGCAGATCCAGAATCTGACTTCCAACGGAATGTATCAGTTTCGGCTGCAGGTCGGCAAAAGCATGCCGACAGCGGAATCGCTTTTGTATCTCAGCTTGGATCAGCAGAAAGATTCTGTGCAGCGCAGGTCGCATCACAGTGAGAAACTGAATAATTTCGTGTATGTGACCACTCTTGACGCGGATTGCGACACGTATCTGTTTTTGACGTTTAAAATGGATCAGCGAGGAGGGCGTGCCGTCTCGGAAGATGCTTATATGAAAATGCTCGAAGATATTCCGATTGCTTTTCGTGCATATGATCACGAGGCGGATTCGGTTTACACGGAAAATACACAGATTACCTACAGTGTGGATTCCACGGAGCTTCTTGTGGAGGAGAATGATACGCAGACCGAAGATGGTTACAGATACGGTGTGTTTGGTGTTATGCTGCTCGGCGGTGTGGTACTGGTAGGAAGTGCTGTGATTGCAAAGAATCGCAAGAAATAAATAGTCATAAAGGCAGAAAGCGGTATCGCGATGTGCGGTATCGCTTTTTTCATGGATTTTTGGCATGGCAGATGCTATAATTAAGAATAGATTGATGAGGAACTTGATGGAGGGGGAGCCACCTATGTTAACAGTGAATACACTTGGCAAATTTCAGATTACCGATGGTGAGACGGTGGTTGGTGATGAGAATATAAGATCGACGATGCTTTCAAGATTGTTGTTGTATATGCTGGTCTATCGCGATAAAACTCTGACAACGGAGGATATTGCGAATGCGATCTGGCCGGGGGAAGAGGAGATCGATAATCCTTCCGGTGCGCTTAAGAATCTGATGTATCGTCTTCGCAAAAATCTTGCGAAGCATTTCGGAGAAGAGGAATTTATTCTGACGAACCGCGGATCGTATCAGTGGAATCCGAAGGTTGAAGTGGTTCTCGATATTGAGGAATTTGAGCAGTTGATCAAATCTGCAAAGCAGGAGAATGTTGAGGAGAAAGCCGCTATCAGATATGAGCAGGCTTTGGGACTCTATCAGGGAGATTTCATGAACAAGCTGATGGATCTGCATTGGATCCAGGCACTGTCGATCTATTATCATTCTCTGTATCTGTCCGGAGTGAAGGCTTTGGCGAAGCTGTATCTGAACGATTCACGTTATGAGGAAGTGGAGAATATCTGTGCCGAGGCACTCCGGTTTGAAAATGCGGACGAGCAGCTTTACTGCTACCAGATTGAAGCCAGGATGCACTGCGGGAAGGTTCAGCTTGCGCTGGAGTCTTACGACAAGGCGCGCAAGATCATGGAGACGGAGCTTGGCGTGCGGAAGACGACGGTTCTCAATAAAGTCTATGAGGAATTGAATCAGATCAGCAAAGGCGACTCCAGTTACGACATCGGTGAGGTCAAAAAGGATATTCAGGAGGAGGATCCGAGCGGCGTATTCTTATGCGGTTACCCGATCTTCAAGGAAATCTATCATCTTGAGGCGCGTAAAAGTGTGCGTTCCAAGATACCGGAGAATCTGCTTCTTCTGACGCTTGAGGCGCCGAAAAATGAGTCGGCGGAAGTCGTGCAGTTTCGTGTGCGACAGGCGATGAAAGGACTTGAAAAGGTGATCTGTGAGTGCCTTCGCGTCGGTGATGTTGCAGCTAAATACAGTGAGACGCAGTTCATTATTCTGCTGCCGTCCTGTACCAAGGATCTGTCGTTGCTCGTTGCGAACCGGATCATATCCAAGCTGTATGACCGCAATCCGAAGTATAAGAAACTCAAGGTCAGAATCAATATTGAAGAGGTATCGACCAAAAATTCCATGATCGATTAAGAGGGATGCTGTTTAAGAGGAAAAGAGGTTTATCATGAAAAAAAGCGCAGAATTGCTTCGAAAACTGCCGGAACTGGTGAAAGAGACAAAAGAAAATAATTTAAAATGGGACATCGAGTTTCAGACAACGGAGTACAATGATCCGTCGGAGAAACCTGTGGAACAGATCGAAGGGAAGCCATGGGTGCTGGATGAGTGTTTCGTATCGTATCATTGCACTTACAAGGGGGAGGAGTTTCTGCTGATCACATATGAGCAGATTGCCTCTTTTGAGGACAAGAAGAAATCTTACAATCTGGCATTTGTTCCACCGCTCGGCAACCGTTATTTCGATGTGGATCTGTTGGCTGCCTATGCGGTTGAGCTGGATCAGATGCTTGTCTATGAGATTCACATGCTTTGGCTGACCATCTTAGAAAAATTAAAGGAACATTCCGAGAATATCACTATCGATGTGACACCGCGTGATTCTGCGGTGGAGAATAAGCAGATCAGGGAGTAAAAGAATCGGAAAGAAGGGATTGGCATGAAGAGAAGTTATGCGGTAGTGACCGGAGCAAGTTCCGGTATCGGTGCATGTTTTGCAAGAAGACTTGCGCAGGAGGGATACTCGCTCGTATTGGTTGCCAGAAGAAGAGAGCGGCTTACAAAACTGGCACAGGAGCTTGAAAAAAACGGAACGCATATTGTTATTGAGACGGCGGATCTTGCTCATAAAGAAGAATGCTTTTGGCTGATGTCCGCTTTGGGAGACAAGAAGATCAGCGTATTTATCAACAATGCGGGATTCGGAGATTGCGGAAGATTTACAGAGACTTCGCTTGACAAGGATCTGGATATGATCGACGTTAATGTGCGTGCGGTGCATATCTTAACAAAGCTGGTGCTTCGCAAGATGAAGCGGCAGGGAGGAGGCTATCTTCTTAACGTCGCATCCTCTGCGGGACTGATTCCTGCAGGACCGTATATGGCAACGTACTATGCGACAAAGGCGTATGTTGCAAGTATGACGCGCGCAGCGGCGAGAGAATTGAAAGAAGAAGGAAGTTCTGTATATGTCGGCGCATTATGTCCGGGACCGGTGGACACGGAGTTTAATTCTGTTGCGAATGTTGAATTTGCACTTCCGGGAATTACACCGGAGTACTGTGCGGATTATGCGATCCGTCAGATGAAGCGCCGCAAAGTTGTCATCGTTCCGACATTGACGCTGAAAGCGGCAACGATATTGGGAAGATTTATCCCACAGTCCGCATATATTGCGATCGCAGGACACCAGCAGAAGAAAAAGTTGGCAGGACGCGGATAAGGTTCTTGATTTTTGCCGCGTTTTATGTTATTTTTGAGAAAAGCTTTGAACAGAAACAGTACGGATTTTAAGCATACAGAGAGAAGTCGGTCGGTGCGAGACTTTTGTGTAAGAATCGGGAACCAGTCTGGGAGCTGCAGGAGGAAAACAGAGATCTGATGAAGTCCTGCCGGAGGTCGCCGTTATCGAAGACAGTGTGAGTATTTGCTCACAGATGAGTGCAGGCGTATGCCTGAAGCCAGGTGGTAACACGGATTTTTATTCGCCCTGGGCATTGTAGAGAAGACAGTGCCTGGGGCTTTTTTATGCCTTTAGGTACAAAAACGAAAAGGAAAGGAAATGAACAATGAAGGTATCAAAATTAGTTGGACAGAGATTTAAGGAGACACCGGCAGACTGCGTGATCGACAGCCACGCACTGATGGTCCGCGGCGGCTATATGAAATATGTCGGAAACGGAATCTATTCCGAGTTCCCGACACTGAAGAGAATTACAGCCAAGATCGAAAATATTATTCGTAAGGAAATGAACTGCATCGATGGTCAGGAAGTGCTTTTCCCGGTTGTTATGCCGGCTGATCTGTGGGAGGAGTCCGGTCGTTATGAGAGCGTCGGAAGCGAGCTTGTGCGTTTAAGAGACCGTAACGATTCCAAGCTGGTTCTCGGAATGACACATGAGGAGGCTGCCGTACAGCTTGTGCGCGAGTATGCACAGTCTTACAACAAGTATCCGTTCATGATCTACCAGTTCCAGAGAAAGTTCCGTGACGAGGCAAGACCGAGAGCCGGAATGATCCGCGTGCGCGAGTTTACGATGAAGGATGCGTATTCTTTCCATACTTCACAGGAAGATTTAGAGAAGTATTACAATGTATGTTATCAGGCATACAACCGCATTTTCCAGAAGGCAGGTATCCCAGAGGTTGTTACCGTAAAATCCGATTCTGGTATGATGGGCGGTAATGTTTCTCATGAGTACATGCTTCTGACTCCGGTCGGAGAGGATTCCATCGTTTTATGTACCGAGTGTGACTACAGAGCCAACATGGAGGCTGCCGAGAATAAAGTGGTCAACGAGAGCACAGGAAATCTTGAGGAGTTACAGTGCATCGAGACACCGGATTGCAAGACGATCGAGGATGTATGCAACTTCTTAAAGAGTGATGTGAAGTCTTCCTGCAAGGCGGTTGTATACCAGAGAAATGCAGATGATACATTCGTTGTTGGATTTGTCCGCGGCGATTATGAGATCAATGAGACAAAGCTCCGCAATCTGGTCGGAGAGGACATTCATCCGGCTGACATTACAGAGGATGCACCTCTTGTAGCAGGTTACATCGGACCTTACCAGATTTCTGACAAGGTAACGGTATTCTGTGATGTTTCCTTAAAAGGCATCGATTCTCTGGTTGCCGGAGCAAACAAGGAAGGCTATCACTACACAGGCCTTAATCTGGAGCGTGATCTCGGAGAGGTCAACTATGTTGATATTGCAAAAGTAAAAGACGGAGGCATCTGCCCATGCTGCGGTAAGCCAACCATCACGATCAAGAGAGGTATCGAGGTTGGTAACATCTTCCAGCTCGGAACCAAGTATACAAAGTCCATGCATATGCAGTACACTGATGAGAACGGCGAGCTTCAGACTCCGATCATGGGATGCTACGGAATCGGTATCGGACGTATGGCTGCTTCCATCTGTGAGGCACATCACGATGAGTACGGCCCGATCTGGCCAATCTCTATCGCTCCTTGGGAAGTACAGGTTTGCTGTCTGAGAGTGGATGACGAGGAGACAAAGTCTGTTGCAGATAAGCTGTATCAGGATCTGCAGAACAGCGATGTTGAGGTTCTCTACGATGACCGTGATATCCGTCCGGGTGCAATGTTCTCCGATGCGGATCTGATCGGTGCACCGATCCGTGTGGTTGTCAGCCCGCGTAACTTAAAGGAAGGTGTGGTTGAGATCACAACAAGAGACAAGGTCGTACAGGAGAAGATTCCGGTAGCCGATGCGCTGAACTTTGTGAAGGATCTGAAGGCAAAATTATTTGCTGAGATCGAGGTAAAGGTAGAGCCTTACAAATAAAATGTATAAAAATGCAAAAAGTGATTGACATTTGATTCTCGTTGGAATAATATATTACCAAGTTAATTGAATGAAGTGAATTCGTTGAGCGAAAGTAAGTACAATAAATGATTCTTCACAGAGAGTCAGCGGTTGGTGTAAGCTGATAAGATAGTTTGTCTTGGAATGGGTTCGTGAGAAGTGAGGTGAATGCGAAGTGATTCGCTAGTAGCTGAGCCGTTTCCCCACGTTATAGGGGTGAGGATATTAAGACTGCACAGTCTTCGTATCGTAGAGGTTGCGTAATTGGTGGCAGATATTTCTAATTCGAAATATCTGCCTTTTTTTATTCGATGGTAATTTCAGCATCGGAGCAGATCCAAGGAGCAGCGAACAAGGGTGGTACCACGATGATTCGTCCCTGACATAATGGAAACGTTATGTCAGGGATTTTTTGATTCATAGGAAATTCCTTCCTATGAAACAAAACGCTCCGCGGGGATGCGCAGCTCGCGGAGAAGAAGTTTATGCTGAGCATA